>JAICVP010000330.1 GCA_025935275.1 Thermoleophilia bacterium | reverse complement strand
GTCGGCCTGAACCACGTCGCCCTCGAGGTCGAGGACGTCGAGGAAGCGCTCGAGTTCTACGGTCGCATCTTCGAGTTCGAGCTCCGCGGCCGCGCCGGCCGCATGGCGTTCGTCGACATGGGCGACCAGTTCGTCGCGCTCGCGCAGGGGAGGACGCAGCCGCCGGACTCGCACCGCCATTTCGGGCTCGTCGTGGACGACAAGGAGGCCGCGCGCCGAGCGCTGCAGGAGGCCGGCGTCGAGGTCGCGCCCGGCGGCCACCTCGACTTCCGCGATCCGTGGGGGAACCACGTCGAGGTCGTCGACTACCGCGAGATCCAGTTCACGAAGGCCGAGGAAGTCGCGCGCGGCATGGGGCTCGAGGGCCTCGAAAAGAGCGAAAAAGCCCTGGAGGAGCTGCGTTCCAAGGGTCTTGCTGCTGAATTTCGCGCCCCGTGAGATGATTGCGCCGTGAACAAGCGCGAATACGAAGAGCTCAGACGCTGGGGCCGGTCCCTCCGCCGCGAGGAGCGCGAGGAGATGCGCGCCGCCGGCCAGGCGATCGGGCTGCTCTGCGGAGAGGTCGACCGGCTCGAGTTCGAGCTCACGGCGGCCCGCGCCGAGCTGGCTGCACAGCCGTCGGAGACGGAGCCTGCAGAGGTGGACGACACCCTGAGCGACGAGACTCAGCTAATCGACGCGTCGCTTCGGTCGCGCCTCCAACGGCGCCTGGCTGGGCTCCATCGAACAGCCGGCTAGACCGCGGCGGCCGCGGTCGCACGGCTTTGCTGCAGGCGCGCAAGGGCCTCGGCGAAGTCTTCGTGCGTGACTGCCGGCTCGGCGCCTGTCTGGCCTTCGCGCTCCATGGCGACGAGCGCCGCCTCCTGGCTCAGAGCCTTGAGGTCGGCGGGTGAGAAGCCTTCCGTCTCCGCGGCGAGCTCCTCGAAGCGGACGCCGAGAGTCGGCATGCGCGCCGTGTGCAGCCGCATGATCGCGAGCCGCCCGGCCTCGTCTGGCAGGCCGAGGTAGATCGTCCGCGAGAGCCGGCCGCCGCGGAGCAGAGCGGGGTCGAGCTGGTCCGCCCGGTTCGTCGCGCCGATGACGAACACACCGCGCTGGCCGGTGACCCCGTCGATCTCGGCGAGAAGTTGGTTCACGTGGCTGTCATGCACCTGGAACTCGCCGCGCGCCCCGGCGATGGCGTCGATCTCGTCGATGAAGACGATGGAGGGCCGGTTCTCGCGCGCTCGCTCGAAGACCTGGCGGATGTTGCGCTCGGACTCGCCGACCCACTTGCTGATCACGTCCGCTCCGGAGATCGGGTAGAAGGACGTCCGCGCCTGGGCGGCGAGCACCTTTGCGACGCTGGTCTTGCCGGTGCCGGGCGGGCCGGCGAGGAGGAGACCGGTCGGAGGCTCGATGCCGAAGCGCTGCGCGCGGTCCGGATCCTCGATGAGTCCCTGGAGCTGCTGCAGCTGCGACTTGACCTCGGCCGGGAGGACGAGCGAATCCCACGTCCAGTGCTCGACCGTCGGCCGGTCCTGGCCTCCGAACTGCTCGAGCGCGGTGACGAGATCGGCGCCGCTGACCTCGACGTTGCGGCCGGTCTCCGTCGCCTCGCGGAAGGCGGCCAGCGCAGCCGTGTCGACGATCTTCGAGATCGCGGCGGGAGTCATTCCCTCCGTGCGCCGCACGAGCTCTTCCAGGTCGATGTCGTCCGCCGTCGGCCGGTCGGCGAGCTCCGCCTGGAAGATCGAGCGCCGCGCCTCAGCGTCCGGCAGGTCGATGCGGATGTGGCGGTCGAACCGGCCGGGGCGGATCACGGCCGGGTCGAGGTGCTCGATCGAGTTCGTCGCGGCCATGACGAGTAGGCGGCGCTCGTCGCGGTAGGCCTCGAGGGAGGTGAGGAGCTGGTTGACCGTGCGCCGCGCCTCCTGGTCGGGCGTGCCCTCGCGGCGCTGCGCGACCGAGTCGAACTCGTCGAAGAAGAGGAGGCACGGCAGGTTGGCAAGCGCGGTGTCGAACGCCTTCTGGATGTTCTGGGCTGACCCGCCGACGAGCGACGAGACGAGGTCGCCGGTCGAGACGTGGATAAGGCTCAGGTCGTACTGGCCGGCGATCGCCTGCGCGAAGAAGGTCTTGCCGACGCCGGGCGGCCCGTGCAGAAG
>JAICVP010000186.1 GCA_025935275.1 Thermoleophilia bacterium | reverse complement strand
CTCGACGTCATGCCCGACCTCATCGCGCCCGGCCGCGACGTGATCATCGTCGAGATCTCCGGCCCGACCGTGGATGCGGGCGGCGGTGTCTGGGCCGGCATGTCCGGCTCGCCGGTGTACATCGACCACGGCGGCGGCCCCGAGCTCGCTGGCGCCCTTGCCTACGGCTTCTCCTTCGGCGCGACCAACATCGCGGGCCTGACGCCGGCGGAGGACATGCTGCACGTGAACGGACTCGCGGCCTCGCCGCGAGTCCCGGCGCGGATCCACCTTCCGCGCGCGACCGTGAAGAAGGTCGCGGCGAAGATCGGCGCGGCGCTTCCCACCGTGGGCGGAAACCTGATCCGCCTCAAGCTGCCGATGAGCGTGTCGGGCGTCCTGCCCGAGCGCTTCCGCGCGATGCGGAAGCTGCCGTCCCTGAAGCAGTACCGCCCGATGATGCGGTTCACGTCCGGAGCGGCGACGTCCTCCGGCACCCTCTCCGGGGTCGTCGACGATCTCGTCCCGGGCGGGAACTTCTCCGCGGCGCTCTCGTACGGCGATCTGACCGCGGCCGGGGTCGGGACGACGACGTACGTCTGCGACGGCCAGGCGCTCGCGTTCGGGCACCCGATGCTTTTCTCCGGGAGAACGAAGCTGGGCGCGGGCTCGGCCGACGCGGTCACGATCGTGGACGACCCGCTCGGGCCGTACAAGCTGGCGAACGTCACGAACCCGCTCGGCACCCTCGACCAGGACCGCCTCGCGGGGGTCCGCGCGGTGGACGGGCAGCCTCCGTTTATCCCCGTCTCCACGGCGATCACATCTCTCGACAGCGAGAACTCACACGTTGGCGAGACGGACGTCGTCTTCAGCGACGCGTATCCCGACTTCGCGTTCTCGCACATCTTCTCGAGCATCGACTCGGTCTTCGACAAGATCGGGGACGGCTCGGCGTCCTACACATGGACGATCGAGGGCAAGCACGAGGACGGGACTCCTTGGGAGCTCCACAAGACCAACATGTACGTCTCCGAGTTCGACCTCTCGTTCGAATCGGCCTTCGAGCTTTACGGCGAGCTGCTCGCGATCGCCAACTACCCGCACGAGAAGATCGAGATCACGAACACCGAGGCGACGATCAACCTCGAGGAGACCGTCCGCGACTACCACCTCGAGAGGCTCCTCTGGTGCCACGGCGGGACGTGCGAAAAGGTCAGGTCCCTCAAGGCCTTCCCCGGTGACACGCTGAAGTTCCGGGCCATCCTGAAGCCCTCGGACGGCTCGGCCGACGCGAAGGTCAACTTCCAGTTCAAGATCCCGAAGCGCGCGCAGAACGGCGCAACCGTCACCGTCGGCGGAGGGTCGGGCTGCAATCCGCTCTTCGGCGGGTGCGGCAAGGCCCCCGACACGTTCGACGAGCTGCTCGCGAGCTTCGACGGTCAGCCGAACAACGTGCTGGTCGCGCAGCTCCTGACGGGGAGGAGGGGCAACGTCAGCGCTCACCACGACACGGTCTTCGACCAGGTCATCACGGGCTTCGCGCGGATCCCGGTCTTCTTCCCGGGCGACTGCTGCCCGCCGCCCGTGGACGGTGGAGGCGACGAAGGGTTCTTCTTCAAGAACGCTGGCCCCGCGGGGGGGGCTGGCTAGCCGCGCCAGCGGTTCGTGATCGGAATCCGGCGGTCGCGCCCGAAGGCCTTCGGGCGGAGCTTCACGCCGGGCGGCGCCTGCCGGCGCTTGTACTCGGCGCGGTCGATCAGTGCGACGGCGCGCTCGACGACGCCGGGGTCGAACCCGTTGGACGCGAGCTCCTCGAGCGACTCGTCGAGCTCGACGTACGCTTCGAGCACGCGGTCGAGCTCGGAGTAGGGCGGCAGCGAGTCCTCGTCGCGCTGGTCGGCGCGGAGCTCGGCGCTCGGGGCGCGGTCGATGATGCTCTCCGGGATCACCTCGCGCCCTGCGCGCTCGTTCAGGTGCCGCGCGAGGCGAAACACATCGGTCTTGTAGACGTCCTTCAGGAGCGCGAAGCCGCCGGCCATGTCGCCGTAGAGCGTCGCGTAGCCGACCGAGAGCTCGCTCTTGTTCCCCGTAGCCAGTGCGAGCCAGCCGAACTTGTTGGAGAGCGCCATGACGAGGAGTCCGCGCACGCGCGCCTGGATGTTCTCCTCGGCTACGCCGGGCTCGGTGCCCTCGAAGGCCGTAGTGAGCGCCGCGCCGACCGACTCGACGATCGGCTCGATGGGGATCTCGATGTAGTCCGCGCCGATGCTCTCCGCGACCCGCTTCGCGTCCGTGCGCGTCTCGTCGGAGCTGTACCGGGACGGCATCGAGACGCAGTGCACCCGCACGGGGCCCAGCGTCTCGGCAGCAAGCGCCGCGGTGAGCGCCGAGTCGATCCCGCCGGAGATGCCGAGGACGACGTCGTGGAAGCCGTTCTTCTCGACGTAGTCGCCGAGGCCGAGCTCGAGAGCCCGCCGCATCTGCTCGAGCTCGTCGAGCGTGGCCGCGAGTATGGGCTCGACCGTGCCGGCCGGGGAGCGCTCGGGAATCTCGATGACCGGCGGGTTCGGGAGCTCGCGGCGGGCCCGTGCCAGCGCGCGGCGCCGTGCGTCGCGCAGCCGGCGGCTGACGGCGGTGGTCGCGTCCACGTCCACAACCAGGAGCGCCTCCTCGAACGCGGGCCCCCGGGCGACGATCTGACCCTCCTCGTCGAGGACGAGGCTATGGCCGTCGAAGATGAGCTCGTCCTGGGCGCCGACGGCGTTCACGAAGGCGATCCAGCAGGAGTTGTCCCGCGCACGCGTCGCGAGCATGTCCTCCCGCTCGGCCCCCTTGCCCAGATGGAACGGCGAGGCCGAGATGTTGGCGACCACGTGAGCTCCCGCGAGCGCGAGGTCGGTTGCCGGCGGGCCCGGCTGCCAGATGTCCTCGCAAACCGTCGGCCCGATCAGCGTCTCGCCGCAGCGCAGGAGGACGAGCTCGCGACCGGCCTGGAAATAGCGGTCCTCGTCGAAAACGCCGTAGTTCGGAAGAAACTGCTTGTGGTAGATCGCCTTCACCTCGCCGTCCACACAGACGGCGCACGCGTTGAAGAGGTCGCGGTCGAGGTGGGGAGCCCCGACGAGCGCCGCGATGCCTTTCGTCTCGGCCGCGATCGCCTCGAGGCTCTCCGCGGCGGCGCGCAGGAACCCCGGGCGAAGCAGCAGGTCTTCGGGGGGATAGCCGGTCACGGCGAGCTCGGGGAAAAGGACGAGCTCCGCCCCTGCCTCCCGGGCCTCCTCGAGTCGCTCGACGATGCGAGCCCGGTTGCCGTCGAGATCGCCGACAACGGTGTTCATCTGGGCGAGCGCAAGTCGCACGGCCGGATTCTACCGGTTTGCGCCTAAGAGACGAAAACTAGTCGCGGCGCTCGTCGAGGTACTTCTTCAGCCCGAGGAAAGGAAGGATGAACGCGGCGAGGAGCGCGGCGAGCCAGACGATCACGGTTGCGGCGATCCACGTTCCCACCCCATCGATCGAGAAGCCGTCGGAGATCAGGTCCGTGACGACCAGCGCGACGAGCGTGGCGATGAGGGCCACCCCTCCCAGCGCGGCCGAGTTGCCGCGGCGAAATTGGGAGACGAGGAACGGCTGCATGAGTGCGAAGGCGACCGTGAAGATGATCACGGCGAGCACGAACGAGCCGGCATTGACGTCCATCCCGTCCAGGAGGGCCGCCGCCACGAGCAGGCCCACGGCATTCGCCACGAGGGCGATTAACGTGCGGACGAGGAGGCGAATCATCGGCCGAATCCTATAGCGGCGCAGGCCGCAGAGCTTCCAGCGAGAGGCCGACGTCCTCCTCGTCGTTGTAGAGGTGGAATGCGAAGCGGATCGATCCAGAGCGCGCCGAGCACGAGACCCCGGCCCGCTTCAGGCGCTCGACCGCCGTGTGGGCGTCCTCGACCTGGACGCGCAGGATCGGCGACTCGGGCTCGGGCAGGCCCAGCTCGCTCGCGAACGTGCGCGCCAGCCCCAGGTTGTGGTCGCCGATCGCCTCCGGGCCGAGGCCTGCGATCAGCTCCAGGCTCGCTCTTGCCCCAGGGGCCGAGAACCAGGGAATGGAGATGTCGAGCCGGTGCGCGTCGGGCGCGAGCTCGGGTGCGCCGTAGTAATCCTCGAAGGGGTCGGAGCGAGACTTCCAGCCCGCGAGCCACGGCGTGATCTCCGCCAGCCGCTCCGGGCGCACGTAGAAGAAGCACAGGCCGCGCGGAGAGAGCAGCCATTTGTAGGAGTGGGCGACGAGGTAGTCGACGCCCGCGAGGTCGACCGGGATGGAGCCGACCGCCTGCGTGCCGTCGAGGAACAGGCGCACGCCGGTTGCCTTGATCGCCTCGAGGTCGGGCACGCGCCCGTCGGACGACTGGACGAGGCTGACCGCGACGAGCGCAGTGTGCTCGTCGATCCCGTCCGCGATCTTCTCCAGGGGCAGAGTCCG
>JAICVP010000176.1 GCA_025935275.1 Thermoleophilia bacterium | reverse complement strand
GAAAGACGGCGAGGAGCACCCTCATGGCGTGTCGGAGCTCAGTCTGCCGACGACGTCGGCCACGAACGCGTCGAGCTCTGCCAGCGAGCCGTCGTTGACGAACGAGAAGTCGGCGCGCTCGAGCTTCTCCTCGTCCGAGAGTAGCCGCTGCTCGCGGTCCTGCATCGGCCGGAGCTGGCGCGAGATGCGCACCTCGGGCGAGGCGGTGACGACCACGACCGCGTCGAAGCGCTCCTCGCCGCCCACTTCGTAGAGAAGCGGCACCTCCGTCACGCACACCGGGGGCGGCTCGGGCAGGTCGGCGAGCTTCTCGCGCCAGTGAAGATACGTGGCCACGACGCGCGGGTGCAGGAGCGATTCGAGCCACTGGAGCTCCTGGGGGTCGGTGAAGACGACCTGCGCCACGGCATCCCGGTCGACGCCGCCGTTGGAAGCCAGCATCCCATCCCCCCACCGCTCGCGGACGGCCGACTGCACCTCGGGATCCGAGCGCAGAAGCTCGTGGACGATCTCGTCGCTCGAGATGACCGCCGCACCGTGGCGGGCGAAGGCCTTGAGCGCCTCCGACTTGCCGGCCCCGATTCCTCCCGTGACGGCGACCGCCACGGGCTTGCGGCTAGGCCTCGTCGCGGCTCTGCTCGTCTGGGTCTTCTGGAACAGCCTCAGCCTCATCGGCCTGTGGCTCCGCGCTCGCCTCGAGCTCTTCGGGCTGGGCGGCAGACTCGTCCGTCGGCTCGGGCGTGGCCTCGGCCTCGACGCTCGCCTCGAGCTCCGGCGCCTCTTCGGCCTCCGAGAAGACCTCCTCGGAGAGACCAAGGGCGGGCGCGTCCCCGTCGACGTCGCCGTCGACGCGCTTGAGCGACAGGGAGAGCCGGCGGCGCTCCGCGTCCATCTCGATGATCCGCGCCTTGACCGTCTCGCCCTGCGTGACGACCTCGCGGGGGTTCTCGACGTGATGGTCGGCCAGCTCCGAGATGTGGACGAGTCCCTCGACGCCCGGCACAACCTCGATGAAGGCGCCGAACGTCACCACCTTCGTCACCCGGCCCTCGACGACGTCGCCCTGGTCATAGGTGTCGATCACCTGCTGCCAGGGATCCGACTGCGTCTGCTTGAGGCCGAGCGAGATGCGCTGGCGCTCGCGGTCGATGTCGAGCACCTTGACCTGCACCTCTTGCCCGATCTCGAGGAGCTCGGACGGATGGTTCACGTGGCTCCAGGAGAGCTCGGAGATGTGGATGAGGCCGTCGATGCCCTCGAGGTCGACGAAGGCGCCGAAGTCGACGATGTTCGAGATCGTCCCGGTGACGACGTCGCCCGGAGACAGCCGGTCGAGGATCGCCTGGCGCATCTCCTTGCGCTCCTCCTCGAGCACCGCGCGCCGCGAGAGAACGACGTTGTTGCGACTGCGGTTGAGCTCGATCACCTTGCAGCGCAGGGTCTGGCCCATGAACTCGTCGAGATCCTGGACGCGGCGGATGTCCACGAGCGAGGCGGGCAGGAAGCCGCGCACCCCGAGGTCGAGGATGAGGCCGCCCTTGACGACCTCGATGACCGTGCCCTCGACGGGCTCGCCGCTCTCGGCCGCCCCCTCGATGCGCTTCCACGCCATCTCGAAGCGGGCACGCTTCTTGGAGAGGATGAGCCGGCCCTCGGCGTCCTCCTTCGTCATCACGAGCGCGTCGATCTCGTCTCCCAGCTGGACCTCGTCGGCCGGGTTCACCGATCGGCGAATGGAAAGCTCCGAGACGGGGATGACCCCTTCGGACTTGTAGCCGATGTCGATCAGCACCTCGTCCTTGTCGACGCGGACGACTTTCCCCCGCACGACCTCGCCCTCGTTGATGATGGGGAAGGTCGAGTCGTAGTCGGGGATCAGCTCGCCGTCCGGACCTTGCGTCCAGACGTCGTCTTCGGACTTTTGCTGGTCTGCTTCGATAACCGTCTCGTTCTGAACCATCGGAAACGCGCATTATAGCGGCGGAACTTTGAAGCCCAGGGACCTGCTGACACTGCTCGTGATCGGGGCCGTCGTGGTCATCGGCGGCTTCGCGGCGGCCGACGCGATCCGCGGAAACCCTCGTCCCGAGCGAGCCTCCACGCCGACGATGCCGGTCCAGACGACTCCGGCGCGCGTTCCCGGCCCGGCCCCGCAGGCGGACGCCCCTCCGGGCTGGCCGGAGGGCGTTCTCGACGGCGTCTTGACCTTCGCCGACGCCCGGACCTGCGACATCCGCCAGATCGGCCTCGCCGGAGGGCGGGAACGGCCGCTCGCCCACTTCGGCGGCGACTGCTCCCTCTGGGCGCCCCCGGTGGGCTCCCGGGCGGCGTACGGGCTCGGCGCGAGCTCGCAGGACGGCCTCCAGCCTTTCCGGATCGCGGATCTCGCGGCCCCCAACCGAGAGCTGGGGGGCTACCGCGCCTTGTTCGGCGTGGTCATCTGGTCGCAGGACGGCCAGCGGGTCGCCTGGTGCGGACGGAGCCGCGTCGGCTTCGACCTCGAGATCGGAGGGCCGTCGACGCGACTGCCCAGGTGCCCGGCGACCTACACCCGCGACAACGAAGTCGCCTACGCGGTCGGGAATAAGGTCATCGTCGGCGACCGAACGGTCTTCAGCGCAGACGGCGGCATCACCTACGCGAAGTTCGGCTCGGACGGCTCGCTGGCGGTCGTCGTCGACGGCGAGCGGATCGAACGCTGGGACGGAAGCGCGCTCACGACGACGACGAATCTGCCCCGGGCGTATCAGGGCATCACGCCGATCTTGCGCGCCGACAACTGCGCCGCCCTCCTTCCGCTCCGCGACGCGGTGCAGATGCTCGACCTCGGCTGTAGGCCCGGCCTCCCGAACCGTTCGTTCAGCGGCAACATCGCCGCCTGGTCTCCGGACGGGTCCTGGATCGTGACCTCGAACGGAGTCCAGCTCGAGTTTCAGCGCGTCGTCGGCAGCCGCCTGGCCCTCACGTGGCCGGCGGGCGCGTCGGCGCTCGCCTGGCGCCCGGACTAGTCGGTTCCGGAATCCGCCGCAGAACGCACCGGGTATCTTCGGGACGATGAGACGCGGCCCCCTCCTCGTCGCCCTGCTCGCCGCACTCGCCGTCTCGGCCTGCGGCGGCGGCAGCGGGCACAGTCACGACCACGCCACGACCGGTTCCCTGACGGTCTCGGGCGGAAGCGGCCGCTTCGCGGGCGGGGAGCTGAACCCGCCGCAGGCGACGCCGGACTTCACGTTGACCGACCAGTCCGGCCAGAACGTGAGCATGGCCGACCAGCGCGGGAAGCTCGTCCTCCTCACGTTCATCTACACCAACTGTCCCGACGTCTGCCCGCTGATCACGCAGAACCTGAACCAGGCCCTGCAGATGCTCGGCGCCAAGCGCGACGACGTGCGCGTGCTGGCGGTCAGCGTCGATCCGGAGGGCGACACGCCGAAAGCGGTCGACGCGTACGCGAAGACTCACCACCTGCCGCCCGAGTTCCACTATCTGATCGGGACGCGGGACGAGCTCACCGAGGTCTGGAAGCAATACGACGTCGCGGCGGTCGCGAGCGACCCGGAGCTGGTCGACCACTCGGCCTACACGATGCTCGTGGACGAGAACGGCGAAGGCCGCGTCATCTACGACTCGGGCGTGAAGGCCAAGGACGTCGTCCACGACGTGGACGAGCTGCTGTCCTCTTAGCGGCGAGGCCGGGCGTTTGCCCGGCCTCGCTCCATCCGTCGTTCCTTCCCGGCGTTACGGAACGCGCGTGATGCGGTTCTGCGGTCCCGGTCCGCCCGGGGAGTTGTGCCCGAAGTAGTTGACCAGGGCGTCGAGGTCGATCTCGCCGCCGAGCGGGTCCGTTCCTTCGTTGAAGACGGTGAACCCGTCACCGCCGCTCGCGAGGAAGTTGTTCATCGCGACGCGGTAGCTGGCGGTCTTGTCGACCGGGCCGTGGAAATCGTTGATCGCAAGGAGCTGGACAACGGTGTCCTTCTCCTTTCCGCCCGCTGCGCCAGAGGCTGTCGGCGCGAGGGCAAGGACGAAGAGCACAACCGCGCTGAGCGCGAGAAGGCGTTCATGCGCCTCTCCCCTCGATACGGCGCGATCCTAAACCCGGTGGAAAGAGATGGAAAGTGATGCGAGTGACGAGAGCGTCAGCTCTTGGCTTCGTTCCAATCGTCGCCCACGCCCACGTCGACGGCGAGCGGCGGATCGAGCGGATACGCCCCGCACATCTCCTCCCGCAAGATGTCCTTGATCGCGGAGATCTCCACGTCCGGCGCCTCGACGAGCAGCTCGTCGTGCACCTGGAGGACGAGGCGCGAAGCGCGACCTTCGTCCCGTAGACGCGCCTCGATCGCCACCATCGCCTTCTTGATGATGTCCGCCGCCGTGCCCTGCATGACGAAGTTGACGGCGAGCCGCTCGCCGAGGGAGCGCGTCTGGCGGTTCGAGGCCTTGAGCTCCGGCACGGGCCTGCGGCGCCCGAAGAGACTGGTCGCGTAGCCCTCCTCGGTGCAGTGCTCGATCGTCCGCTGAATGAAGTCCTGGACGAGGGGGAAGCGCGCGAGATACGTGTCGATGTACTCCTGCGCCTGCTCCCGCGGGATCTCGAGATTCTCGGAAAGTCCGAAGGCTGAGATGCCGTAGATGATCCCGAAGTTGACCATCTTGGCGACG
>JAICVP010000148.1 GCA_025935275.1 Thermoleophilia bacterium | reverse complement strand
GGAACGTGGTACGAGAGCGATATCCCGAGATCGCCGTGGAGCAGGCCGGAGACCCAGTTCCAGTACTGGACGAGGATCGGCTTGTCCGTGCCGAGCTGATGGTTCAGCTGGTCGACGGCGGCCTGGTCGGCGAGGTTTCCGAGCTTGCGACGGGCGACGTTGCCGGGCAGGAGGTTCGCGCCGATGAAAACGATCACGCTGAGCAGGAACAGCGTGATGGCCGCGAGCCCGAGCCTTGTGAGGAGGAAGCGCGCCATGCAGCCCCTACAGACTAAGACTAGGCGGCCGGAGCCGAAACCCCGGCCGCCCCTGGTTCGTGGTTTTTCAGGTCGTGAAGCCGGCCTTGGAGAGGTCGAACTGGCCCGTGGCCGCCGACACCGTGTTCAGCAGGTTCTTCTTCGCTGCGCTGAGGAAGTAGTAGAAGTACGGGAAGATGATCGGGGTCTCGTCGAGGAGAAGCTCCTCGATCTGCTTCGCGACACCCTTCTGCGAGTCGATGTCGAGGGCCGCGACGTACTGCTTGACGAGGCTGTCGTACTGGTCGTTCTTGAAGTGCGCCGAATTCCAGACGCCCACCTTCGGGTCGCCCGAGAGCGGGGCCGTCAGGAAGACGTTCGGCACGGGTCGGTGGCCGTAGTCGGTGATGCCCATGACGGAGTCGAGCCAGGTTGACTTCCCGAAGACGCCGTCGCCGTAGTACGTGCCGGCGTCGGTGATCTTAAGGTTGATCGTCACGCCGATCTCCGCGGCGTACTGCTTGACGAGCTGGGCGAGATCGGGGATCTCGAACCCGTTCCAGGTGCTCAGGTCGACCGAGAAGCTGGACTTGCCGGCATCGGCGAGGAGCTGCTTGGCCTGCTCGATGTCCTGTTCGCGCTGCGCCACGCTCGTGTCCGTCGAGGGGTAGAGCGGGGCGAACGGACTGTCGTTGCCGATGTCCGCCTGGCCCTCCCAGAGCCCGTCGACGAGCGCCTGGCGGTCGATGGAGAGGGCGATCGCCTGGCGGACGCGCTTGTCCGTGAACGGCTCCATGTCCGTCCGCATGTGGATCTGGCGGTGCGTCGAGGCCTTAACGGCGATGACGTTCACGTTCGGATCGTTGAGGAGGGCCTTGCCACCGGAGACCGAGAAGTGCTCGACGAAGTCGACTTCGTCTCCCTGCAGGGCCAGGATCATCGGCCCCTCTTCGTCGTAGAACTTGAGCTCCATCGAGTCCGGGTTGGGCTTGTCGCCCCAGTAGGCGTCGTTGCGCACGAACTTCGCGCCGACCTTCGGCTTGAAGGAGCCCGCTTCGAGCTTGAAGGGGCCGGTGCCCTCGAAGGTCTTGCCCCAATCGGCCGGGTCGAGGTCGGCCGGGATGATGATCGCGTTGTAGTTCGCGGAGCTGACGAGCGTCGGGAAGTTGCCGTTCGCCGCGTCGAGGTTGAAGACCACGGTCGACTCGTCGGGGGCCTCGATGCCGCCGGGCGAGAGAACCCCGCCGAGTGCGGACTGCGCGTTGGCGGAGCCGCCGTCCGGGTTGATCAGCTTGTCGAAGGTCGCCTTGACGTCGTTCGCGACGAGGGTTCCGCCGCTGTGGAATTGCACTCCCTGGCGGATCTTGAACGTCCACACGGTGCCGTCGTCGTTTGGCTCCCAGCTTTCGGCGATCCGTGGCTCGAGCTCCAGCTTGTCGTTCGAGAAGGAGAGAAACTCGCCGGTCGAGCCGAGGAGGCCCGCGCCACCCTCGTCCTGGACGAGGAGCGGGTTCGGCTCGGTGGTCGGCTGGATGAGCGCGACGCGTATGTTGCCGCCGGCTTGAACCTCGCCGGTGGCCGTCGGGGTGGTACCGCCGCCGCCAGTGGTCTCGCCTCCGCCGCCGCCTCCGCAGGCAGCCGCGAGGAAGGAAACCAGCGGGATGGACATGCCGACGACGGTGCCGCGGCGCACGAACTCCCGCCGCGTGATCTTCCCCGCCGAATACTCGTCGATGATGTGGTTCTCGAGCTCGCTACGGTCCTTCCGGATCGCGTCTACGCGACGCTGCGTGTCATCCATTACGGCCTCTCTCCTTCCGCCAGGGTGCGGCCTTCGGTTTCGCCCGGAACGCCCGCTTATAGCCTATCCCGGGGCCATTAGCAACGGGGTCTTCCCTCTCAGGAAGTCAGACGGGAGGCCGCTCGCGAAGTTGGCGAGAAGGCGCGCAGGCGCTCCAGCAGCAGGCTCCTGAAGCCGTCCGCGTCGATGTCGACGGCCACGTGTGCGTTCGGTTCGGGGCCCGACGTGCGGAGGCGCATGTCCACCACGGTCCTGCCGCGGCAGATCCCGTCTGAGGTGTCCACGTCGACGCGGCGGGACTCCACGGTCAGCAGGTCGGAGCGGAACACGTGCGCCAGCGCGACGGCGTCGTGGATTGGCGCGCCGCCGTGGTCGTAGGCCTCGTTGTAGAAGCCGAGGTAGAAGTCGATCATGTCGGCCGCGGCCTCCGCGACCGGCCCGGCGCCGCGAAGCCCGTCGGCGTCCGCATTCGCAAGCACGGCCTTGTTCGTCACGTCGAGCCCCACCATGGTCACGTCGAGGCCGCTCTCGAACACGCGCGCGGCGGCCTCGGGGTCGATCCAGATGTTGAACTCCGCCGAGGGCGTCTGGTTCCCCTCGTTGACCGCCCCGCCCATGAGGACGATCCGCTCGATCCTCGCGGTCGCCCGGGGGTGATCCTCGAGCAGAAGCGCGACGTTCGTCAGGGGGCCGAGCGCCACGAGCGTGACGGGCACCTCAGAGGCCTCGAGCCGTGCGGCGAGAAAATCCTTTGCGTGCTCGGGCACGGCCCTCGCGCTCGGAGGGGGGAGATTGACGCCGTCGAGCCCGGTCTCGCCGTGGGCGTCGGCCGCGACCACGAGCTCCCCGACGAGAGGCCTCTCCGCGCCGGCGGCGACCGGGATGTCGGACCGACCGGCGAGCTCCAGCACCCGTAGGGCGTTCAGGGTCGTCTTGTCGAGCGTCTGGTTTCCCGCCACCGCGGTAACGCCGATGACGTCGAGCTCAGGGCTCCCGAGGGCGAGGAGGAGCGCGAGCGCGTCGTCCTGGCCCGGGTCGCAGTCGATGAGGACCGGGATCACGCGGGCTGCGTCAGAGCTGGTCGGCGAAGTCGAGGTTCGTCGGCTTCAGGAGCGGATCGGTGCCGTAGTACGCGTGCTTCGACATGTCCGGCGAGTAGCGGCTCGCGGGCGGCGTGCGGCCGAGCGCTTCGGCCAGCGACCGTGTCAGGTACGACGCATTGCCGCAGCAGAGACCGAGGTACTGGATCCCGAGCGCGTCGGCCTCCCGCGCGAACTCCGCCACCTCGTAGCGGGTCGATTCGAAGGGCTCGAGGGCGGTGGGGAAGAGCATCCCGTCGTGGCGGGGATGGCGCAGGCTCTGGAAGGTCGGCATCTCCTCGGTGGTCTGGTAGGGCACCGGGAGCGCTGCCACGTAGCCCGACACCTGCTCGCGGATCGCGGGGAGGAGCGCCATCGTGGTGGGGATGCCGCGGATGCAATTGAGCCCGACGACGTCGGCACCCGCCTGTTCCAGCATCGCGCAGGCGTCTGCCGGGGTCATGCCGTCCCGAGTGAGCGGGTCCTGGTGGATGCACATCGTCACGACGGCGGGGAGGCCGGCCGCCTTGATCGTCTCGAGCGCCATCCGCGCCTCCTCGGCGTAGGAGTACGTCTCGGCGATCACGAAGTCGACCCCGGCCTCCGCAGCCCAGCCGACCTGCTCGTCGAACATGGCCTGCACCGCCTTCTTCGACGCCGTGTCCTCGGGATCGAAGACGTTCGTGTTGCAGATGTCGCCCGCGAAGAGCGAGCCGGTCTCGTCGGCCACCTCCTTGGCGAGGGCGAGCGCGTTGCGGTTCAGCTCCTCGAGGAGCCCTTCCTTGCCGACGACGCGCATCTTCTCGCGGTGGGCGTAGTAGGTGAACGCCTCGACCACGTCGGAACCGGCGTGCACGAACTCGCGGTGGAGGTCCGTCACCTTCTCCGGGTGGTCGAGCACGGCCTCGGGGACGAATGCGCCCGCCTGGATGTAGCCGCGCCGCTCCAGCTCGAAGAGATAGCCCTCCGCGCAGATGACGTGCCCCGCTTCCAGCCGCTCGAGAAGGCCCGCTCCAGCCATGCCCGGAGTCTAGGCCACGAAGGCGCCCGAAACGACGAGGTCCCGCACCGGCTCGAGGTCGGCCGGGAGCGGGTCGCCCTCGCCCATGAACGGGACGCGCCCTCGGACGAGGTCGAAGGCGCGCTTCGTCCCCGAGCCGAGCGCGGGCGGCTTGCGCAGGTCGATCGCCTGGGCGGCGATCGTGAACCCGATGGCGGCGAGCCGCTCGCCGAGCGCGACCATCTCCCAGAGGCGGCGCGCCGCGAGCGGCGCCATCGTGATGCGGTCCTCGATGCCCTCGGCGTGGGTCGAGGTCACAACCTCATAGGAAACCGGCTGCGCCAGCAGGCGCGCCTCGGCCGTGAGCGCCTGCGCGGCGACGCCGAGCTCGCCGAGCGAGTTCTCGACGAGGTCCTGCCTGGGCGCCAGCGCGTCCGGCAGGCCGGTGAGCGGCCCCTGCAGGAGCTTCAGCATCCGCTCGCACGCGCTCGTCAGCGTGGGAGCGAGCGCAATGCGGAGGAAGTCGAGCGCTGCGGCAAGGGGAAGGATGTCGAAGTTCGCGACCGAGACGATCCGGTCTTCCTCCGGGATGATGAGCGGGTTCTCCTGCGACGCGTTGAGCTCGATCTCGAGCTGCCTGCGGGTGAAGTCGAGGGCGTCGCGCGTGGCTCCGTGGATCTGCGGAAGGCATCGGAACGTGAGCGGGTCCTGAAGATTCCGTGCGGCCCCCTCGTCCCAGAGGTAGCTGCCCTCCAGCAGGCCGCGCAACCGCTCCAGCGCGAAGCAGAGGCCCGGGTAGGGGCGCACGTCCCCGATGGCCGGATGCAGCATGGTCAGGTTCGCTGCGAAGGCCTCGAGGTCGAGCGCGCCGGTCACGTCGAGCGTGTCCACGAGCCGTTCGGCGTCCGCGACTGCAAGCGAGGCCAGCCCCGTCGAGAAGGCGTTGGAATTGACGAGCGCGATGCCCTCCTTGGCGAGGAGCTCGGTGTCGCCGAAGAGCTCCGCCGCGAGGTCCGCCATCGGAGCGAGGTCGCCCTGGCCGAGCGATCCGAGCATGCGGACGCGCGGGCGCTCGCCGTCGTTCAGCGCGCGCACGATCCGCTCGGCGATCTCGGGCCTTACTCCGGAGGTCCCCTTGGCCAGCATGTTCGCGTGGCGGACCATCGTGGCGCGCACGACTTCGGGCGGCGCATCGGGGCCCGTACCGATTCGGTGGTTCTCGATGAGGCGGCGGTTGAAGGCGGGGATCTCCTCGAGCGGGACCCGGTGCTTCTT
>JAICVP010000335.1 GCA_025935275.1 Thermoleophilia bacterium | reverse complement strand
GATCTCGCGAAGGCGGACGGCGAGAGCGGCTACATCACCGGCATCCAGCCGGGGGCGATAGCGACCGCCTACCACTTCGACTGGAAGGACGGATCCGACGCCGTGCTCGGAGAGCTGGGCCGGAACGGTGCCATCATCTCCGATGACCTCGCCGACAAGAAGGACCTGGCGGTCGGAGACACGTTCGTCCTGCTGACGTCCAACGAGAAGGAAACCGAGCTCGTGGTCAAGGGGATCTACTCGCCCCCACCCTTCTTCCCGATGCTCGGCAACGTCTCGATTTCGCAGTCGCTGTTCGATTCGATCATCGACCGCCCGCGGAACTCCTTCGTCTTCGTGGACGTGCCCGGTGAGCCGACCGACGCGACGACGGCGTCGCTGACGGCGGCCGTGAAGGACTTCCCCGACGCGAAAGTGCAGACGCGCGTCGCGTGGATCGATCAGCAGGACCAGGACTTCAACAGCTTCCTGATCTTCCTGTACGTCCTGCTCGCGCTGGCCGTGATCATCTCGCTCGTCGGCATGATCATCACCTTCCTCCTGTCGATCCACGAGCGCACCCGTGAGCTCGGCATGCTGCGGGCGGTCGGAATGACGAGGCGTCAGGTCCGGAGGATGATCCGCCAGGAGAGCGTGATCACCGCGCTGATCGGGGCGGCGCTCGGGCTTCCGCTCGGGATCTTTCTCGCGATCCTCATGACGAAGGCGCTCTCGCAGTTCGAGGTGAAGATCGCCATCCCGTATGCCCAGCTCGTCGTCTTCGCGATCGTCTCGATCGTGGTCGGGATCCTCGCGGCGCTTCTCCCCGCCCGCCGGGCCGCGAGGCTCAACGTCCTGAACGCACTGCAGTACGAGTAGCCACAGCGGAGGGGCCAGGTTCGACCGGGCCCCTCCGTAGGCTTGCCGCGTGGAGAAGGGCAGGCTGGAGACCTTCGCGGACGGGATCTTCGCCATCGCGGCGACGCTCCTCGTCCTCGAGATCGCCGTTCCGCACGTCACGCACGGCGGCGACCTCGGAGAGGCGCTTCTCGACCTCTGGCCGTCCTATCTCGCGTACGCCACGAGCTTCCTGACGATCGGGATCATGTGGGTCAACCACCACACCGTCTTTCGGCAGATCCGCGAGACCGACCTCGTGTTCCTCTACCTGAACCTCGGGCTCCTGCTCATGATCGCGTTCGTGCCCTTCCCGACCACCCTGCTCGCCGACTACGCGTGGGGGGACGAAGGCCGCGCGGCGGCACTCGCCTACGGCACCACGCTGACCATCACCGCCGTCTTCTTCAACTCCATCTGGCGCTACGCGATCTGGGATCGCCGTCTGCTGCGCAGCGACGCCGACCCGCGGGAGGTGAGCGGGATCACCCGCGCCTACCGGCCCGGCATCCCCCTGTACGCAGGCGCGACCCTGGTCGCCCTCGTCAGCCCGAGGGCCAGCGCGGCGCTCTACCTCGCCATTGCGCTTTTCTACATGGTCTCGAGCTCGTTCTTCGGCCGCGACGAGGCCGTCGCCTAGCTAGTACGGCGTCGGCGCGTCGCCGGCGAGCTCGACGGGGCGCTGCGAGCCGCTGAAGGCGCGCACGGCTCCCGCGATGGCCTCCTCGACGTCGTCCGCGGAGACGTCGAGGTGCGTGACGGCGCGAAGCACGTCCTTACGGGCGGCGAACGAGACCAGGACGCCCTCCGCGCGCAATCGTGTCACCGCCTCGTCGGCGGTCAACCCGAGGCGCGCGGCGTCGAGCTGGACGAAGTTCGTCTCCACCTGCCCAAGATCGACCGGCAGGCCCGCCTCGGCCAGGCCCTCTCCGAGCCGCCTCGCGTTAGCGTGGTCCTCTGCGAGCCGGTCGACGTGATGGTCGAGCGCGTAGACGCCGGCGGCCGCGACCATCCCCGCCTGCCGCATCGCTCCGCCGAAGAGATGCTTGAACCGGCGGGCGCGGGCCATGCGCTCGTGCGAGCCGGCGATGACCGCGCCGAGCGGGCAGCCGAGCCCCTTCGAGAGGCAGAGCGTGACCGTGTCGAACTCGCGCCCGTACTCCGCAGCCGGAGTGCCGCTCGCGACGGCGGCGTTCATGAGCCGCGCTCCGTC
>JAICVP010000067.1 GCA_025935275.1 Thermoleophilia bacterium | reverse complement strand
GAGCCGGCGGGCAGGCCGATCCTCGGGAAGCCCTGGCTCGTGCTTCGCGGCGCCGAGTGGCAGGCCGTCCAGCGCCGCGGCCCGGTGCTCGAGCTTGGGCGTGGCCGCACGGCCCGCCTGGGGCCCGACATCATGGCGCCCCCCGATCTCGACGCGATGCTGGTCCGCTTCCGGGCGACCGGGCAAAGTCGCGCAATCGGCGAGGCGCTGCTCGACCAGACCCTCGTCGCGGGGATCGGGAACATGTGGAAGGCCGAGGCGCTGTACGCGGCGCGGCTCAAGCCGTGGGTGGCGCTACGTGACGTGGACGACGAGCGCCTCCGCTCGGTGCTGGCCGCTGCGGCGAACCTCATGCAGTCGCCGCGCGGCCGCCGCAGGCATTCTGTCTACCGGCGTGCGGGTCGACCGTGCCTCCGCTGCGGGGCTCTGATTCGCTCCTGGCCCCAGGGCGACGATGCGCGGATGGCGTACTGGTGCCCGTCCTGCCAGGAAGGAACGGAGCCGCGCGGGGCGTAACGAGGGTGGCGTGCCTGCCGGCCCTCGGTCTCCCTATCTCTTTCGCGCGCTGCGGGCGTTCTGCCTCGGCGCGTTCTTCGAGCTCGGCCGTGAGCTCGAATCGGGGGCGGACATCCCCGTCGCCCTCGAGGAGCACGGTGGCCCCAATCGTCCGACGCTGTACGAGTACCGGCCCCTGATCGGCTCGTTCGTCGAAGGCCGGGCCGAACGGCTCGGTCGCCGCGACGACGCGACCGAGGCCTTGATTGCGCTCAAGGACGAGCCGGCGGCCGGAATCTTCGCCCAGGCACATGCGGGCGAGCGCATCGGTGAAGACGAGGCACTGCGGCGCACCATCCTCATTCCTCTGCTCATGCGCACGGCCGAGGCCTGCGGCGCCTTCGACTGGGACGACGACGCCTTCGAGCGTGCGTACTCCGAGCTCGAGCTGTCCCTATTCGGCGAACGGCGCGCCTACGCTGCGCTCGCCCCTCTCGTCGGGCTTACCGCGGGTGGGGAGATCGAGCTCGGGCGCGGTCTGAGAGTCCGCCCGGCTGCGGCGGGCGAGCTCACCGCATCCTGGCCTGAGGCCGGCCGACTTCTTCCGCAGGACTTCGGGCGCGAGGTCGACCGGATGCTCGTCCTCGAGCTCGAGCGGGACCTCGACGGGACGGCTTGCGAGGTGCCCGATGCTCCCGCCGAGGTGGGACTCGCCGTGAGCGTTCTTCGTCTCGCGACGCCGGGTGCCGTGGCCGCGGGGCCCGTGCTCTTCGAACGCCTCGACTGGAGACCCTACGGCGTTCGTCCCGTGCCGCCCCTGGCCGCACAGGTTCCGCCCGGCGAGCCGACGCGGCTCGATCCGTTCCGGGCACAGCTCGCCGTCCAGCTGCAGAGCCGTCTCGGAGAAGCGCCCGGTGACCCGGAGCTCCTCGAGGCACTCGAGCGCTGGGAGCTCGCACTGTTCCACGAAGGGCCGCTTCGCTCCGACGAGCTTCGGGAAGCGCTCGAGGCGCTCTTCGGCTGTGACGAGGGGGCCTGGGCGGCAGCGATGAGGACGGCGGTTCTGCTCGGCGAGACCGCCCGCGAGCGCTCCGAGCTCCTGACCGCCTTCCGCGCGCTTCTCGACGGGGATGGCCCGGGAGCGCGCGCGGAGGACGCGGTTCGGCGTGCGCTGGTCGAGACGCTCTTGCATCCTGATCGCTCCGAGCTCGTCGTCGCTCTCGACGAGGCGCTGCTCGGCCTGAGGCCTCGGCCCCAGGTCACGACGGCCGCCCGGGTCGTCGCCGCCGGATGACCACGGGCAGCGACCGGCTCCAGCGCCGGCGCTGCATCGGGTTCCGGGTCGCGTTCATCCTCGGAATCCTCCTCGCGGTGATCAATCGACGGGATTGGGTGTTGCTTTCGATCGCCCTCGCCGGCATGGCGATCCTCCTGATCGCCTACTGGCGCGATTGCCGCAAATCTCGGCCCACTCCGTGACACACACGCGCGTTCCTCTCTCCTAGCGTGGAGGCATGGACGAGGCCAGGCAGGTACTCGATCGACTCGAGCGCATCGACGCCCTTCGACGGGAAGGCGCGCCCGCTGCGGATCTCCTTGCAGAGGTTCGGAGCCTCCTGGCCGAAGGCGAGCGCTGGATCGCCGCCGAGAAGCTGGAGGGCGGAGGTCGAGCGGGTGCGGCCCTCGCCGATTGCCGTGCAGGTCTGGGAGAGGGGGTGGCCACCCGAAGCTCCCTATAATCGCCGCGCAGATGCCGCGCTATGGACCGCCGGACGCCTTCGAGACTCCGCGGTTCTCGGGCCCGCGGACGTTCATGCGCCTTCCGCACGTGAAAGACCTCGGCGAGGTCGACGTTGCCGTGGTCGGAATCCCGAGCGACGGCGCCCAGGTCTTTCGCAACGGGTCGCGCTTCGGCCCGGAGGCGATTCGCAGCGCCTCGGTGATGCTGCGCAACTACAACCCAATACTTGACGTCGACGTGTGCGAGCGGCTTTCGCTCGTGGATTACGGAGACGTGCCGACGGTGCCGGGCTCGACCGCGGACTCACTGGAGCGTTCGGCTGCGGCGCTCGCCGAGGTTGCCGCTGCAGGCGTGGTGACGCTGGGGCTCGGCGGCGACCACACGGTGCTTCTCGCCGAGCTGCGCGCGCTCTCTGCCGTTCACGGTCCGCTTGCGCTCGTGCAGCTGGACGCCCACCACGATGTCTGGGACGAGTACTTCGGGCAGAAGCTCTTCCACGGGAGCGTGGTGCGGCGCGCGGTGGAGGAGGGCCTCATCGATCCTGCGCGCTCGGTGCAGGCCGGCATGCGCGGATCGCTCACTGGGAAGGGCGACGCCGCGCTCCCGGTGGAGCTCGGCTTCGACGCACTCTCCTCCGAGGAGCTGGCAGCGCTTGGACCGGCGGCCTTCTCCGACCGCGTGCGCACGCGGGTGGGGGATGCGCCCTGCTTTCTCACCTTCGACGTCGACTTCGTCGACCCGGCGTTCGCGCCCGGCACCGGCACGCCCGAGGTCGGCGGCCCGTCGAGCCGGGAGGCCTTGGCCTACGTTCGGGCGCTAACGGGCCTCCACTTCCGGGGGTTCGACTGCGTCGAGGTCTCGCCTCCGTACGATCCGGCGGGCGTGACGGCGTTCCTCGCTGCGAACGCGTGCTTCGAGATGCTCTCGCTGCTCGCGCTCCGCCGCTGAGCTTTCTTCACTCGGATTCAGGGCTGCAAACCCCTATTTGCAGCCCATTTGCGGGTGAATTGGCCGAGAAGGATTGTGCTACCGTGACACGAAACACGACCCCTCATGGGGCTTTCGGGAATTCTTCCGCGTCCGCGCAAGCGGACGTCCACTTCTAAAGGAGCAACGCTGGGCCAGGTCATCGCCTTCGCTAATCAAAAGGGTGGCGTGGCGAAGACCACCACCACCCTGAACCTTGCGGTCGCGTTCAAGGAGCAGGGCTTCGAGGTGCTCATCGTCGACCTCGACCCGCAGGGCAACTTGACCATGTCCCAGGGCATGGACCCGGACCAGGTCGAGCGGTCGATGTACGACGTCCTCGTCCACTCGATGCCGGTCGAGGACGTCATCCATCGCGCGGAGGTGGATGTGGCGGTCTCGTCCATCGACCTCGCCGGAGCCGAGCTCGCCCTCTCGAGCATGATCGGTCGCGAGCGCGCCCTGCAGAAGGCGCTGCTTCCGGTGCGGAACCGCTATGACTTCATCCTCATCGACACTCCGCCGTCGCTCGGCCTCCTGACGATCAACGCGTTGACCGCCTCGGACGGCGTCATCGTCCCCGTCCAGTGCGAGTACCTATCGTTGCGCGGCCTCGTCCAGCTCGAGAACACGCTCAGCATGATCCGGGAGAACCTGAACCCGGTCGTCGAGATCAAGGGCATCCTCCCGACCATGTACGACTCCCGCACATTGCACAGCCGGGAGGCGGTGGAGATGCTCAAGGAGAACTTCGGAGACCTCGTCTTCGAGACGCGGATCAAGAAGACGGTCCGCTACGCCGAGGCGCCCGTCGAGGGCAGCTCGGTGCTCAAGTACGACTCGTCCGGGCCGGCCGCCAAGGCCTACCGTGACCTCGCGAAGGAGGTGCTCAATGGCGCGACGCCGCGCGAGCATGCGTGAGGGCCCACTGGCTGAGCTCTTCAAGGCGACCGAGGCCGCGCAGCGCCAGGCAGAGCGCGAGCGCACGGGCCAGGAGTCCGCCGACGCGCCTACCGTGGAGCACGCTGCCCCTGAGCCGGCATCGCCGCCGCCTCCCGTCGAGCGGGAGCCGGAGCGCGAGCCCGTCACGAGCTCCTCGGACGCGTCGGCAATCGAGCCCGCACCCCCGCCGCCTCCCGCGCCCCGTTCCGAGCCCGCACCGCAGCCCGCGTCTCCGGCGCCTGTCGAGCGCAGCTACGAGCCTCCGCCGGCAGCAGCCATGGTCGAGCCTGCGCCGCGCATCCATCGCGCGCCGCGGCCGGAGTCGGCCGCCTATCTCGCGGTCATCCGGGTCGTCGGTGTCGGCGGCGGCGGGCTGAACGCGGTCAACCGCATGATCGAGGCCGGCATCTCGCAGGTCGAGTTCATCGCCGTCAACACCGACATCCAGCAGCTGCGTACGTGCGAGGCGCCGATCAAGCTCCACATCGGCCGCGAGCTGACGCAAGGGCTCGGCTCAGGGGCCGACCCGAACCTCGGCCGCGAGGCCGCGGAAGAGGCTTACGACCAGATCAAGCACGTCCTCCGTGGATCGGACATGGTCTTCGTGACCGCAGGCGAGGGCGGGGGCACCGGCACAGGGGCCGCACCAGTCGTCGCGCGCATCGCGCGCGAGGTCGGCGCGCTCACGGTCGGAATCGTCACGCTTCCGTTCCGCTTCGAGGGCACGCGCCGGCGCTCCCAGGCCGAAAAGGGCGTGCAGGAGCTGCGCGAGGTCTGCGACACCGTGATCGTGATCCCGAACGACCGGCTGCTCGAGGTGCTCGAGCGCTCGACGTCGATGCTCGACGCGTTCCGGATCGCGGACGACGTCCTGCGCCAGGGGGTGCAGGGCATCTGCGACCTGATCACGATGCCCGGCCTCATCAACCTCGACTTCGCCGACGTGCGCACGATCATGAGCGACGCCGGCTCCGCGATCATGGGCATCGGCTTTGCCACCGGGGAGACCCGGGCGCGCGAGGCCGCCGAGCGCGCGCTGCGCTCGCCGCTCATCGACACCGAGATCGTCGGCGCGCGAGGAATCCTGCTGTCGATCGCGGGCGGCGACGACCTGACCCTCCTCGAGGTCAACGAGGCCGCGGAAGTGGTGCGCGAGGCGGCGACCGAGGAGACGAACATCATCTTCGGCGCGACGATCGACGAGCGGCTCTCCGGCCAGATCTGGGTGACGGTGATCGCGACCGGCCTCGGCGGCCGGGGCGGGCTGAGCTCGCCGACCCCGCGCGGGCCGGTAGAGCTCTCCGAGCCGGACGACATGCTCGAGCCTCCGAGCTTCCTGCGCGACCTGTAACGCGCTCGAAGAGGAGTACCCTCACCGCATGAAAGGCGCAGTCGCGGCCGGGCATCCGCTCACCGCGCAGGCAGGCGCGGAGATTCTCGCCGCGGGCGGCAATGCCGTCGACGCCTGCATCGCGGCCGCGTTCGTCTCCTGGGTCACGGAGAGTCCGCTGACCGGGCCGGGAGCGGGCGGCTTCATGCTCGTTCACCGCGCCTCGGACCACGCCGACCGGCTGCTCGACTTCTTCGTCGCCATCCCGGGGCGCGACCTGCGACGGGCCGAGCGGGCGGCAATGAAGCCGGTGGACGTGGAGTTCGAGCCGGGCCTGAGCCAGGTCTTCCTCATCGGCGCCGCCTCGTGCGCGGTGCCCGGCGCAGTGGCCGGGCTCGGAGCGGCACACGCGGCCTACGCCCGTATCCCGTGGGCCGAGCTGATCGCGCCGGCGGCGCGCCTCGCGCGCCAGGGCGTCGAGGTCAACGAGCAGCAGGGCTTCCTGCACCGGATCCTCGACCCGATTCTGCGCGCCGAGCCGGAGAGCAGGCGGACCTACGGGAGAGATACGTATCTCGAGCCGGGCGAGCGCCTGCGGATGCCGGAGCTCGCGGAGACCCTCGACCGCCTGGCCGCAGAGGGGCCGAGCGGCTTCTACCGGGGCGAGCTGGCCCGCGCGCTTGGCGCCACGGTGCAGGAGAGCGGTGGCGCGCTGACCGAGAGCGATCTCGAGAGCTACCGCGTGATCCGCCGCCGCCCGGTGCGCGTGCCGTACCGGCGGTGGGAGTTCGTCTCCAATCCTCCGCCTTCCTCCGGGGGCCTTCTGATCGCCTACGCCTTGAGCGTCCTCGATCGCCTCGGGCCGGCGGGCGACCCGGGCAGCGCCCATGCGCTCTCGGCGCTCGCGGAGGTGATGCGGGAGGCGCAGCTTGCGCGGGGCCCGGGCTTCCTGAGCGGGCTCAGCCGCGGCGGCCTTCCGCGGCGCCTCCTCACCGATGAGAATCTCGACGCCGCCGCGCGACGGGCCCGGAAACGGATCCGGCAGTTCGCGCCGGAGCCCGCCGGGCTGCCGTCCACGACCCACATCAGCGTCGTCGACGCGCGCGGAAACGCCGCGTCGCTCTCGGCGTCGACGGGCTGCGGCTCCGGCGTGGTCGTCCCGGGCACCGGGATCCACGTGAACAACATGCTGGGCGAGGAGGACCTGAATCCCGGCGGGCGCCAGGCGGCGCCCGGCAATCGTCTGACGAGCATGATGGCGCCCTCGGTCGTCCTTGAAAACGGGCGGCCGCGCCTCGTGGTCGGCAGCGCAGGGTCGATTCGGCTGCGCGCGGCGATCCTGCAGATCATCGTGAACGTCCTCGACCATGGCCTCTCTGTCCGCGAGGCGATCGAGGCGCCGCGTGTGCACCTCGAGGGCGAGGCACTCCAGCTCGAGGGCGGAATCGCCCCCGACACCGCCGACGAGCTCGAGGCCGCCGGGTACGAGGTCGTCCGCTGGGGCGGGCGCAATCTCTACTTCGGCGGAGCCTCCGCGGTGGGGCTCGGCGCCAAGGGCGAGCTCGAGGCGGCCGGCGATCCGAGGCGAGGAGGCGCGGGGGCGGTCGTCGAGTGACGGCCCTCGTGCGCAATGCCGAGCCCGCCGACGCCGCGGCGCTCGTGCGCCTGGCCGAGTCGGTCGGCGCCGAGGAGGGCGGCTGGCTCATCGCCGACGGCGGCTGGCGCAGCGTCTCGGAGGAGCGCCGCTACCTCAAGGCGATCCGCAGGCACAGATACGCCGCCGTCCTCGTTGCGGAGCTCGACGGCCAGATCGTCGGCCGCCTTTCGATCGGTCGTGAGAGCCACCCGGCGAGCGAGCACGTCGCGGATGTCGGGTTGATGGTTGCGGAGGGCTATCGTCGGCGCGGGGTCGGTCGTGCGCTGATGGAGGGCGCCGAAGCGTGGGCCCGCGCGGTCGGCGCCCGCAAGATCGAGCTGCACGTCTTTCCGCACAACGAGGCCGCACTCGCCCTCTACGACCAGATCGGATATCGGCGGGTCGGCACCCGCCACGGCCACTTCCGCCGGTCCGACGGCTACGCGGATGCGATCCTCATGGAGAAGGAGCTGTGAGCGGCACCGAGCTCGAGCGCGGCACCGTCACCGAGGAGGACATCGGCTTCGAGGCCGAGGAGGAGCTCTGGACGGACGACACGAGCGGCGACCACGCGGGCTGGTTCTGCGTGGCCACAGATCCCTTCCCATGTCCTGCCGAGGGCTGTCCGTTCGTCGCGCTCTACATGACGGCGGTGCACCTCATCCTCGTCTGGGAGCGCCGTGACGATCCGAACCTCCTTCGCCACGCCCAGCGCGCCAAGGAGGTCGGGCGCAACCCGCGCGTCGTCGTCTACGAGCCCGAGTTCGGGCCGAGCGCGTCCTATTACGCGTGGGAAGCCGCGGGCCGGCCCGTCCACGCGGTCAAAAAAATCTGACGCGCGGGCGTCTAGACGGGTTCTACCCGGCCGTTGCCGGAGGCACGTTCGCGGATCTCACGGTCGCGCTGGACGGCCTCGGCCGCCTGGTCGAGCATCGGCGCGAGGCGGAGGACACGCTCCCGCTCGGAGCGAAGCTCGAGGAGGCCCTGCTTGACCTCAGTGCCGAAATCCACGCGGGCGGCGATCTGGTAGGCGATCGAGTCCGCGTCGAAGTCGAGCTCCTCGAGGTCCGCCTCGGCGGCGCTGACGACCCGCTGGTAGGCCGCGAGACACTCCTCGATCTCGTCCTCCGTCGGCGCCTCGTCCTCGTCGTCGATGTCTTCGACCTCGGCTGTCATGAAGGAGCGGCCCTCGGTCAGCTCCGCGATCCGGATCCGCTCGCGGCCCTCGACGACCACGTTCAGCCGCCCGTCCTCGAACTGCTCCAGCACCTCGATGACGCCGGCGCGGCAGCCGATCTCCCGCATGCCGTCGTCGTCCGCCAAGACGAGCCCGAACTCGCCGTTCTGCTCGAGGCACTCGCCGATGAGCTCCCGGTAGCGGGGCTCGAAGATGTGCAGCGGGGCCTGCTCGCCTGGCAGCAGGACGAGGTTGAGAGGGAAGAGCCCGATCTCCACGCATGAAAAGATTAGGGGAATGGCCGACTCTCCTCTGATCCGACCCGCCGTTCAGAGCCTGGTTCCGTACGAGCCGGGCAAGCCCGTCGAGGAGGTCCAGCGCGAGCTCGGGCTCGAACGCGTGGTCAAGCTGGCCTCCAACGAAGGGCAGTACGGCCCTTTCCCGGAGGCGCTCGAGGCGATCGAACGGGGCGCGCCGGGGCTGAACCGCTACCCGGACGGAGGCGCTTTCCTGCTCCGCACCGCTCTGGCGGAGCGCCATGGCGTCGGCTTCGAGAACGTCACGATCGCGGCAGGCGCCGACTCCGTGATCATGTACCTCTCGATCGCCGTGCTCGACCCGGGGGACGAGATCGTCTGCGGGTGGCCGTCGTTCCCGAGCTATGTGCTGGACGCTTTCAAGCTCGGCGCCGTCGCGAAGCGCGTTCGGCTCACGGACCACCGCTACGACGTCGAGGCGATCCTGGGCGAGATTGGCCCGCGAACGAAGATCGTCTATCTCTGCAACCCCAACAACCCGACGGGGACGATGATC
Source organism: Thermoleophilia bacterium (assembly GCA_025935275.1). Lineage (GTDB taxonomy): Bacteria > Actinomycetota > Thermoleophilia > Gaiellales > Gaiellaceae > DATEOR01. Next base: position 165 of record JAICVP010000067.1, on the reverse strand, counting down.
GGGCGGAGCGAGGTCGAGTCGTATTTCGAGCGGGTGCCGGAGCACGTGCTCACGGTTCTCGACGAGGCGTACTTCGAGTACGTCGAGTCCGACGACTATCCGGACGGAATCGAGGAGTCGGTCAAGACCGGCCGGAAGGCCCTCGTCCTGCGCACGTTCTCGAAG
>JAICVP010000160.1 GCA_025935275.1 Thermoleophilia bacterium | reverse complement strand
GCCAAGCGGCTGGACGACCTCATCTACCGCGACGAGCTCGAGGAGCTCGCCGCCCGCGGCGACGGCTTCGAGGTCTTCTTCACGCTCACACGCGAGCAGCCGGAAGGCTGGCGGGGCTTCGGCGGTCGGGTCGACGGCGAGCTGCTCGCCAAAGTCGCCTGGCCTGCTGCGGATGAGCCTCACGCATTCGTCTGCGGGCCGACCGGGTTCGTCGAGGCGGTCGCAACGGCTCTCGTGCAGAGCGGTCTCCCCCCGGGGCACGTCAAGACAGAGAGATTCGGGCCGACAGGAGGTTGAGATGCAAGACATGAAGCTGGACGGAAACGCCGCCGCGGGTGATCTGGAGCAGATCTTCGCCTTCGAGGTCACGACCGCCATCGGCACGTGCGCGAACTGCGGCGCCGTGGGTGCGATGGGCGGCACGAGCGTCTACGCGCAGGCCCCGGGGATCGTCGTGCGCTGCCCGGCCTGCGAGAGCGTCCTCATCCGGCTGGCTCACGACGGGGCCAGCCGCTACTGGCTGGAGATGACCGGCGTGCGCTCGCTCGAGCTGCGGGTCTAGTCGATCAGGATCGCGCGGGCAGGGCCGCCGTCCGAGCCGACGACGTCCAGCGGGAGGCAGACGAATGTGTACTCGCCGGGCTCGACCTTGCGCAGGTCCAGCCCTTCCACCGGCACCACCCCGGCCCCCAGGAGCTCCCTGTGCGCCTCGCGGTCCCCGATCGAGAGGTAGTCGATCCCGATCGTGCGGATCCCGCGCGCGACGACGAAGCGCGCGCCGCTCCCGTCCAGGCGCAGGAAGTCGCGGGTGAAGTCGTTCCGGTTCCAGAGCTCGGAGTTGCGCGTCTTCAAGAGCACGCGCTCCGCGCCTTCAGGAATCTCCAGGCCCTGGAGCTCGGCTTCGCCCAGCCGGTCCATTCCGGTGGCATCGACGACGACCGCGGGCCCAACGAGCGCGTCCAGCGGAATTCCCTCGGCGCCCGGAGCTCCGTCGATGAAGTGGAGCGGCGCATCCACGTGCGTCCCCGTATGCACGCCGAAGATCAGCTGGCTCACATTGGCGGGGTCGCCGTCCGCGATCGCGGAGGCGCGTTCTAGCTCCACGCCGGGGTTGCCCTCGTAGATCGGCATGTCCGCCCGGATCGGAACCGAGATGTCGTGGATCGCCACGAGCGAAGTGTGACCAGAAACGAGAACGGCCGCCAAGAAGCGGCCGTTCTCTTCCAGCTCCGGACGAGCTCTACCTGTCCGTGTCGTTGTAGTAGTACGAGCCCACCTGCGAGCGGTAGCCCTGCTCGCGGTAGTTCTCCTCGTCGAACTCGGGCGAGTCCTTGATCTCGTCCTTCGTCCGGTCGACGATTACCGTCTGCGAATCGAGATCGACTCGCTGGATGACTGCGGCCGGAAGCATGACCTTCTTGCCGAAGATCCACGGGCCGGTATCGACCACGACGTAGCTCGAGCCGACGTCGTAGGTCGCCTCGTCGATCTTTCCAATGCCGCCGTCGGTGGCCTCGATCTCGAAGCCGACGATGTCGACGCCGCGCGTCATGTCGACGCCGAGCGTGTCGACGTCACGATAGGTCCACGGTTCGGTGGTCGTGTGTGAACGTTCCACTTTTTCCCCCTTCGTTGCGTACCCGCTCAGGCCGCCTCGGCGGCCTCGAAACCAATACATACCCGGCCAGCCCGCCGGTACACATGTGACTTGTGCAACTAAGCGGGTAGCGCGCCGGGCCGGCCGAGGACCTCGATCCCGTTCGCGCCCGCGAAAACCGCGAGGTTGGCCTCGTCCTCCGGGGTGAGCGCAGAGGGCCCGGCGACCGCGCGCAGGAAGCTCTCGTAGCTGCCGGCCGAGCGCGCCGCCGACGACGCGGCGAGGCGCACCCGGCCCGTCTCGGCCCTGTACGTGTGCGGCACACCGGCCGGCGCGACCCAGGACTCGCCTGCCGCGAGCTCGAGGCGGGCGCCGCCCGCGTAGACCGTCAGGCGGCCTTCGAGGACGCTGAGCTCCTCGTCCTCCGAGTGGACGTGGAGCGGGGCCATCTGGCGGTAGCGGAGGGAGATCTCGACCGTGTTCATGGCCGAAGCTTCGCCCCTGGGAGGGCTCGGGACAATGGGGCCAGCCTGCGTGCGAAGGGTGCGGGTTCCCGCACCATGCTCAGCGACCTCTGAGGAGGGGGCGGGCGGGGTGCCGGACGCACCCCACCCGCCGGTGACAGGTGGTGGGGAGTGCCCTATTGCTCCCTGACGACCACCTTCGTCAGGTCGATCTGGTTGAGGAGGTTGACCGTGAAGCTGTCCTTGATGGAGAGCTTCTCCAGGTTCGGATACGTGTACCAGTAGATCGGCGAGAGGGGCAGCGCGCCGTCCTGGCCGAGGAGCTTGTCCTCCAGCTGGCCGTAGATCTCGTAGCGGGCGTCGTTGTCGGGCGTCTGGCGAGCCTGCTCGAGCAGCGCGTCGTAGTCCTCGTCGCAGTAGTTGGAGTTGTTGTTCCCCGAATCGCAGGTCCACAGTTCCAGGAAGTTGATGGCGTCGACGTAGTCGCCGATCCACCCGTTCCGGTAGACGTCCACTGCCTTGTTCGGCGGCGGGCCGAGGAACTCGAGGAACTGCGCCCACTCCTGCTGCTTCAACGTCGTGGTCACGCCGAGCTCGTTCCAGTTCGCCTGCACCGCGGTGGCGATCTCCTTGTGGCCCGGCGAGTCGTTGAAGAAGAGGTTGAGATCCGTCTTCGGGTTCTGCGCCTGAGACATTGCGTCCTTCGCCGCGTCCATGTCGCCGTTCTCCGGCGTCCACGGCGAATTCGGGTTGAAGGCGTCGAAGCCGGGCAGGCCCTTCGGGGCGAACCCCGTGGACGGAACCTGATCCGCCTGGGCGATGTTGTCGACGATCGTCCGCCGGTCGATGGCGAGCGAGAGCGCCTGCCGCTCGTGCACGTCGGGCAGGTTCTCGAGGTTGAAGCCGTAGTAGTACGTCCCGAGCGCGGGGTACGACTCGTACTCCGGCGTCTCCTTGAGGCGTGCGATCTCGTCCGGCGGCAGGCCGCCTGCGTCGAGCGCGTCCACCTCGCCGGCCTCGAAGGATTGGACCCGGGTCGTCCCGTCGACGATGATCTTGCCGTTCACGCGCGTGAGGGTGACGTCTGCGGCATCGCGCCAGTCATCCCACTTCACGAGGTCGATGGAGGCGTCGTGCTCCCACGACTCGAGCTTGAACGGGCCGTCAGTGACGATGTTCTTCGGATCCGTCCAGCTGTCGCCGAACTCCTCGACCGTGGCGCGATGGACCGCCAGGAACGAGGTGTGGCTCACCTGCTGGATGAACCAGGGCTGCGGCGTGGTCAGCTGCACTTCGAGTGTCGAGTCGTCGAGGGCCTTGACGCCGACCTTGTCGGCGAGCGCCTCGCAGTTTTTCTGGCAGGCGTTGTAGTCGGCGGCGCCGACGATCCCGTAGAACTGGTACGCGTAGTCCGCGGCCAACTCGGGGGAGATCGTCCGCTTCCAGGAGTATTCGAAGTCCTGCGCCGTGACCGGGTCGCCGTTCGTCCACTTCCCGTCGGAGCGGAGGTGGAACGTGACGGTCTTCCCGTCCTTGCTCGTGTCCCAGCTCTCGGCCAGGCTCGGCACCGGCTCGAGGTCATCCCCGAGCTTCACCAGCGGATCCATGATGTTCACGAGGATGTTGGAGGAGGTCGTGTCGGTCGCGAGACCAGGGTCGAGCGACGGCGGCTCGGCCCCCCACCCGACCGTGATGACCTGGTCCGCGGCCTGGGCCCCGTTCGAGCCACCGCCCGTCGGAGCCGCATTCCCTCCGTCGCTCGAGCCGCCGCAGCCTGCGGCCGCGAGGAGAACGGCCGCGAGGACCGCCGGTAGAAGAACGAAACGCCTGTTCAGTTTCACGCCTGCCTCCTTGGTGTCGTCGAGGACTGAAGACGCCGGCGTCCCCGCCGTGTTTGGCGGGGCTGACAGGTTGTTGCGCCGTCGATAAACGGCGGCGGAAGCGCGTGTTTGCAGGCCTCAGTCGCAGCCGGAGGCAGCCGAAAGAGGCACGATCTTGCTAGCCGAGTGCCGTTCGAGGACCTCCTGCAGCCGCGCCCGGGTGACACGGCCCCGCAGCTCGGAGGGCGCGACGCCGAACGCCTCGCGGAAGGACGCGGTGAAGTGGCTGTGGCCCGAAAAGCCGAGCTCGGCGGCCAACGCGGGCAGCCTCGTCTCGGGATCCGCGATGCGCTCGAGCGCGGCCCGAAGGCGAAGCTGGTTCCGGTACCCGTGCAGGGAGAAGCCCGTGCTCGCGCGGAAGACGCGGCTCAGGTGGAAGCGGGAGACGCCGATCGCGGCCGCGATCTCCCCCATCGTGAGCCGTTCCCGAAACCGGGCAGCCAGGAGCTCCTTCGTCTGGTCGACGATCTCCCGGTGGGCGGCGCGCGTCGCCTCCCGGCCCTTGGAGCGCAGGCCGTGGAAGCTGCGCGCGCGCTCGATCGCGAGCCCGACCGACTCGGTGACGCTTTCCTCCACGAGCAGCGGGTCGGGGCTGGGCTCCTTCAGATGCCTCACGGCCAGCCGCTGCAGAAGGAACACGCTCGGGTCGCAGGGCCCGAACGCGAACGGGAAGCTCGAGAGGTGCGCCAGATTGAACATGAGCTCGGGCGCCAGCTCGACGTAGTAGGAGCGATCGCCGTCGCGGCTGCGGAGCGAGCGGAAGAAGCGCTGTCCCGGGTTGAAGAAGAGGACGTGGTTTCGGTCGCAGACGACAGGCTCGCGCCCGAGCTGGCGGATCGTCACGGGTGTCCGCGGGAAGATCACGTGCGGCACCGCGGAGACGCTGTTCAGCCCGTGCCAGCACCGGCTCTCGGGCGGGCACCAGAACTCTCCGAGGACGAGCCGCTCGTTTTCGAACAGGGTCCGGTGGATCGTGTCTGCCTGCACTTAATCGTTCAGACGTGAAACGGCGGGAGAAGTTCAAACTGGCATGCTGAAATCGTGCGCGACGGGCAGGCGATCCGACTCCGGGGCGTGGTCAAGCGCTACGGCCCCATCACGGCGGTCAACGGCCTCGACCTGGACGTGCCCGAGGGCACGTGCGTT
>JAICVP010000323.1 GCA_025935275.1 Thermoleophilia bacterium | reverse complement strand
CGATGGGCACGACGACCTCCTGACCGGGCTTCTCCTCGACGGCGGCCGCGATCTCGCCGAGCGAGCGCCCGTCGACGTTGGGCGCGTCGGCGTGCACCAGCTCCTTCTTCAGGAGCTCGCGGGCGACGAGCGCGACGCCGCCGGCCTCGTACACGTCAGTCGCCACGTACTGCCCACCGGGCTTGAGGCTCGCCACGATCGGCGTCTCGGCCGCGATGCGGTCGAAGTCGTCGAGCTCGAAGGGAACGCCGAGCTCGCGCGCGATGGCGAGGAGGTGAAGGACGCCGTTCGTCGAGCCGCCGGTGGCGACAATCGAGGCGGCGGCATTCTCGAGGGCATCCCGCGTGATGATCTGCGAGGGCCGGAGGTCGCGGCGCAGGACGTCCACCGCGAGCCGGCCGGCAGCCTCGGCAGCCTCGGCCTTGGAAGGATGGAGCGCGGGGATCCCGTTGAGCCCGGCCGGGCTGATCCCGAGGAAGTCGAGGGCGGTCGACATCGTATTCGCGGTGAACTGCCCGCCGCAGGCGCCTGCCCCAGGACACGCCGCGTTCTCGATCTCGTGCAGATCTTCGTCGCTCATCTTGCCGACGGCATGCGCGCCGATGGCCTCGAAGACGTCCTGAATGGTCACGTCGCGGCCGCGGAAGCGGCCCGGCGCGATCGAGCCGTTGTACAGCGCGAGGCCGGGCAGGTCGAGCCGAGCGAGCGCCATCACCGCGGCGGGAATCGTCTTGTCGCAGCCGACCAGGCACACCAGCCCGTCGAAGAGATGACCGCGGACGACGAGCTCGATGGAGTCGGCGATCAGATCACGCGAGACGAGGGAGGCGCGCATGCCCTCCGTTCCCATCGAGACCCCGTCCGAGACCGCCACCGTGTTGAACTCCATCGGGGTCCCGCCCGCGGCGCGGATGCCGCGCTTGACGTGCTGCGCCAGCTCGCGCTGGTTCCAGTTGCACGGCATCGTCTCGATCCAGGTCGTGGCGACGCCGATGATCGGGCGCGCGAGGTCGTCGTCCGTAAAGCCGATCCCCTTCAGCATCGCGCGGGCGGCGGCGCGCCCGGGGCCGTCGGTGAGGGCCGCGCTCTTCCGCTTGCCGGGGTCGCTCATGCCTGGTGGGCTCCTTGCTCGGAGACCGTGAAGCGAAGCACACTCGCGTCCGCGAAGCGGCGCGCAAGCTCCTCCTCACAGGCATCCACCGCCTCCGGCCGCACCCACACGATCACGCTCGGGCCCGAGCCGGAGAGGGTCGCCCCGAGCGCGCCCTGCGGGAGATCGCTGCGCACCTTGTCGAGGAGCGGCGCGTTCTGCGCGCGGTAGGGCTCGTGCAGGCGGTCCTGGATCGCCTCGGCGAAGAGCTCCGCCGAGCCCTGCGCGAGCGCAGCGCCGAGAAGCGCTGCTCGGCCGGCGGTGAAGGCGGCGTCCTCGTGGGAGACCGAGTCGGGCAGGGAATTGCGCGCTTCTGCGGTCGAGACGGTCGCCTCGGGAACGAGCGCGAAGGGAACTGCTGGCAACGAGTCGGCGACGCGGACGATGCGGTTCTCCCAGGTGAGGCAGACGCCTCCCGCGAGCGCCGCAGCGAGATTGTCGGCGTGGCCCTCGAGCTCGACCCCGATCGCCAGCAGCCGCTCCGGATCCGGCTCCTCGCCCGCCGCGATGGCGCCCGCGACGAGGCCGAGCGCGATCACCGAGGCGCTGGAGCCGAGGCCGCGCTCGCGCGGGATCCGGCTCACGAACTCGAAGCGCTTGCCCTCGGCGGGTGCAAGCTTCGCGAACGCCCGGACGCCGAGGTGCGTCTCGTCGAGCTCGCCGTCGCCCTCCTCGACCTCGAGCTCGTTCCAGAGGTCGAGGGCCGCGGCCGCGCAGTCGAAGCCTGGCCCCATGTTCGCCGTCGTCGCCGGGGCGCGCACATGGATCTTCATGCGACGGCGTCCGGGTCCTTGAGCCCGTGCCCGGTGAGCACGCAGACGACCCTGGCACCCTGCGGAGGGTCGGCGAGGAGGGCGGCCAGCCCGGCTGCGGAAGACGGCTCGCAGAAGAGCCCTTCCTCCCGCGCGAGGAGGCGCCAGGCCTCGAGGATCGCCTCGTCCGAAACGGACGGCGCCGCACCGCCGGAGTCGGCAAGCGTGCGCTCGACCTCGGCCTCGTGCGCAGGCTCGACGATGCGGATCGCGGACGCCGCGGTCCCGCCGCGGTTCGAGGCCTGCGCCGCGACGAAGCGCGG
>JAICVP010000308.1 GCA_025935275.1 Thermoleophilia bacterium | reverse complement strand
GTCCGCTCTCACGCAAGGAGCTGAAGCCGGTCGTCGATTCGTCCACGGTCTGGAACGGCGTGAACGCGCTCTACGACGTCCTGCGGGTGCCGCCTTCGGGGACCTGGGAGCGCCGCCGGGCCGATGTGTACGCGATGGCGGACGACTGGCTCGGGCCCAGCAAGGCGAGCGAGGAGCAGGGCCTCGAGCTCCTGCTCAAGCGCTACCTCGCAGGCTTCGGGCCGGCCCGGCTCGCCGACGCAGCGAACTGGGCCGGCGTGCCGGCGAAGAAGCTCCAGCCCGCGGCCGAGAAGCTCGAGCTGCGCCGCTTCGAAGACGTGGAGGGCAAGGAGCTCCTCGACGTGCCGCGCGCCCCACTCCCCGACGCCAAGACTCCCGCGCCCCCTCGCTTTCTCCCCGTGTGGGACGCGATTCTGCTCGCGCACGCACGCCGGGCGGAGATCCTCGCCGAGGAGTACCGCCCGTTGATCTTCACGACGAAGACACCGCAGTCGGTCAACACCTTCCTCGTGGACGGCGCAGTCGCCGGGAAGTGGACCGTGAAGCGGACCGCGAAAAAGGCCGAGCTCCTCGTCGAGCCCTTCGAGCAGCTGCCCTCGAAGGCGAAGAGGGAGCTCGAGGCGGAAGGGGCCAGACTCGTGAGATTCCACGAGCCCGACGCCGAGAGTCACGCGGTCAGGCTCGCCGGATCAGCGTGACGCCATCGCGGATCGTCAGCATCACGCTCACAACACGGCTGTCGCTGCGCACGTGCTCGTTGAAGGCGCGAATCGCCACGGTCCCTTCCGATTGCTCCGCCTCGTCGAGCACGCGCCCGCTCCACAGCGTGTTGTCGGCGGCGATCAGCCCGCGCTCGGACAGCCGCGGCAGGACCGCTTCGTAGTAGTTCACGTAGTTCGGCTTGTCGGCGTCGATGAACACGAAGTCGAACTCGCCCTCGAGCCGCTCGACAGTCTCCACAGCAGGCCCGAGGTGGATGGTGATGCGATCGGAGTAGCCGGCTTCGTCGATGTAGCGCTGCGCAACGGCCGCGTGCTTCTCGTCGACCTCGCAGGTGTCGATGTGGCCGCCAGGAGGAAGCGCCGCGGCCATCGAGATCGACGAGTAGCCGCTGAACGTCCCGAACTCGAGGACGCGCTTCGCCCCGGTCGCATAGACCATGAACTCGAGGAACCGGCCCTCGACGGTTCCGGTCAGCATCTGCGGCGCATCGAGGGTCGCGCGCGTTTCGTCGGCAAGCCGCGCCAGGAGATCCGTCGGCGCCGTCGTGTGCCCGGCCGAGTAGGCGTCGATCTCTTCGGGGACGACGAAGGTCATCGCGACCTTTCTATCCGAGATCCACCGATCATTGCGTCGCGTCCGTCCGCGAAGCGCACCCAGCCCTTCCCGTTGCCGTCGTAATCCGGTGACCAGGCGATGAGCGTCGCCTCGGCGCCGGCGACGTAGACCCGCTCCTCCCCCTCCGGCTCCACTCCGCGCCAGACGCGAACGAAAGGGTTGTTCTCCCACTCCCAGCCGATCGTCGTCTCCTCGGTATGGCCCGGGTAGACCTTCATGTCCGGTGAGAGGCCCATCAGAACGTCCATGACCGACCGGCGGAGATCCTCGAAGGCATCGCGCGTCCCGCCGACCGACCCCGCGAACAGCGTGTCCCCCGTGAAGCACACCTCGCCGTTGACGGCGAAGGCCAGCATGCCGGGGCTGTGCCCTGGCGTGCGAAGCGTCTCGATCCGCAGCTCCCCCGTCTCGATGACCTCGCCGTGCCCGACGGGCTCCGCCCCCGCGACGTCCTCGGCCGGATCGGCGACGACAGTCGTCCCGAAGCGGCGCTCGAGCTCCTCGTGATGCGCGATGTGATCCGAGTGCGCATGGGTGGTGAGGAGATGCGTCACCTGCACTTCCAGCCGTTGCACAGCGGCCACGAGCGGCTCGATCGGTGCCCCGCTGTCGACGAACACGGCGGTCCCACCTGCCCGGTCCGCGACGAGGTAGGCGTTCGAGAGCCAGGTCGGATCCATGGAGCGTTCGAGAATCACGGCGTGGGTAGGATGCCTGGACCCAAGCCAGGGAGGAACTTGATGGGCCTGATGAGCCGCACGTCCGCCATCGTCAGGGCGTGGTACTCGAAGCTGCTCGACCGCGCCGAGGACCCGGCGACGACACTGGACTACTCCTACGAGCGCCAGCTCGAGCTGTTGCAGAACGTCAAGAAGGGCATCGCAGACGTCGTCACCGCGAAGAAGCGGCTAGAGCTGCAGACGAAGAAGCTCGAGACGGAGCTGCCGAAGCTCGACGAGCAGGCCCGCCAGGCCCTCGCCGCCAACCGCGAAGATCTCGCCCGTGCCGCGCTCGAGCGCAAGGCCTTCGCGCAGCAGCAACTACAGAGCCTCGACCAGCAGATCGACGACCTCGCCGCGCAGCAGGACAAGCTCGCCGACAGCGAGAAGCGGCTCGC
>JAICVP010000220.1 GCA_025935275.1 Thermoleophilia bacterium | reverse complement strand
GCCGAACACCGCCTCCAGGCGCAAAGATTCCTGGCGTGAGCGCTTCCCTCTCCACCCACGTCCTCGACACCGGGCGCGGCGAGCCGGCGAGCGGCGTGCTCGTCGAGCTCTTCCAGGGGCAGGAGATCGTCGCCTCGGGAGTCACCGGCACGGACGGGCGCATCGCCGATTTCGCGACCGAGCTCGATGCCGGGTCGTACCGCCTGGTCTTCCACCCGGAGAGCGACTTCTTCGCCCGCGTCGAGCTCGAGGTCGCGCTCGACGAAGGCCACTTCCACGTCCCGCTCCTCGTCTCCCCCTACTCGTGCACGAGCTACCGCGGCAGCTGAGCGAGGACGAGCTCGCCGAGCTCTTCGAGGGCCACACGCGCTTCGTGGAGCAGCTGGCGCAACTCCCGGATCCGCTCGGCCAGGCGCGCAAGGTGCTCGCGGATGCGCCGGAGGAGGAACAGATCGAGGCCCTCGGCACACATCCGCGAATCGGCCAGCGCGTCAACGTCTCGGAGGTGGCCGCGAGGGAGCAGGGCTCGGACGAGGATCCCGTCCTCCTCGCCGCGCTGGCGAAGCTGAACAAGAGCTACGAGCAGAAGTTCGGGTTCCGATTCGTCGTCTTCGTCGACGGGCGGCCGCGGGCCGAGGTTCTGTCCGTCCTCCGCCAACGCCTGCAAAACTCACGCGAGGAAGAGCTCGCAGCGGGCCTGGACGACCTCGTCGCAATCGCACTGGACCGATGGCGAAAGCGGTAGCCCACGCATACGGCAAGGACGCGGTCTCGGTCTACCGGATCGCGGGCGAGAGCCTCTTCGCCTGCCAGGCGCGGGTGATCGTCCGCGGCGCGGCCTTCGAGACGTCCTACACCGAGGGCGACAACTCGCTGGTGGTGGCGACCGACTCGATGAAGAACTTCGTGCACAAGATGGGTCTCGAGTACGAAGGCGACACGCTCGAGGGGTTCGTCGAGCTCATCGGCACCCGCTTGCTCGCGCGCTACGACCACATCGAGGGCGTGCAGGTCTCGGCCAAACAGGTGCCCTTCGAACGCGTGCGCGGAAATGTCATGCGGGCTCGTTACGACGACTATGCGATCGCCGAGCTCGATCTCGACCGCTCGGGCGTGGTGTCGGCGCGCTCGGGCTGGTACGGGCTGCATCTGATCAAGCTGACCGGGAGCTCGTTCGCCGGCTTCGTGCGCGACGAATACACAACACTTCCGGAGGCTCATGATCGGCCGCTCTTCGTGCACATGAACGTCGGCTGGACGAACGCCGATCTCACGCGCTGTGCGCCGTGCGAAGACGTGCGCGACGTGGCCGTATCGACGTTCTGCGACATCCAGTCCGCGTCGATCCAGGAGCTCGTGTACCAGATAGGCGTCGAGGTGCTCGAACGCTTCCCCGCCATCTCGGCAGTCGACTTCTACGCCGAGAACAGGCTGTGGGACACCGCGCAGAGCGGCGACGACGCCTCGGTCTACACCGACGCTCGCCCGCCCTTCGGCGTCATCACCCTGACCCTCGAGCGGTGATCATCCCGGCCCGCTTCAACGGCCCCCCGGGCTCGGCGAACGGGGGCTACGCCTGCGGCATCTTCTCGGAGGCGCTCGGGGGCGGCTTCGAGATCACCCTGCTCGTCCCGCCCCCCCTCGACACCCAGCTCGACATCGTGGGCGACGAGCTTCGTCACGGCGACGTCGTCGTGGCCCGGGCGCGGCGGGCGGCGCATTCGGACTCGGACTTGCCGCCGCCGGTGTCGCTCGCGGAGGCCGAGGAGGCAACGACGCGCTATGCGGGCTTCGAGCACCACGCCTACCCCACCTGCTTCACCTGCGGCCCCGGGCGGGACGACGGGCTCGGCATCTTCGCGGGGCCCGTCGCAGGACGCGAAGGCGTCGTGGCGGCGCCGTGGACTCCCTCGCCGGACATCCGCGCGGAGATCGTCTGGGCCGCGCTCGACTGCCCGGGCGGCTGGGCGGTGGACGACTTCCAGCGCGAGGGAGTGCTGCTCGGGCGCATGGCGGCCTCGATCCACGGGCGGCCGGAGCCCGGCGAGGCGCACGTCGTCATCGGCTGGCGAATCGGCGAGGAAGGGCGTAAGCGTTTCGCGGGCTCGGCGATCTACACCGGAGACGGCGACCTCGTCGCCCACGCGCGCTCGACCTGGATCGTGCCCGCTACGGAAACAGATCCCGCTCCGGCGGCATGACGAGCTCCTGGGCGGAGCCGTCACCCGGCGGAACCGCGTAGCCGCGCACGATCGCGGCGGGAACGCCGCTCGCCTTCCCCATGACCAGCTCGCCGGCGCCCGCCAGCTCGTCGGCGACGGCGATCACGGTCGAATGGAGCTCGTAGCCCCGCGCGTCGCGCTCCCCGCGCAGGTCGAGGAGCGGACGCATGCCCGCGATGCCGATCGCGACGTCCGTGGTTCCCTGACGCCACGCACGCCCGAACGAGTCGCTGACGATCACCGCGGGCGCGTGGCCAAAACGCTCCCCCAGCGCCGTGCGGATCCGGGCTGCGGAGGCGTCGGGATCCTCGGGGAGCAGCACGATCCAGCCCTCACCCGGCGCGTTCGACCTGTCGACACCGGCGCTGGCGCACACGAAGCCGTGCCGCGTCTCCGCGACGACCAGGTCGCCGCGCCGCCTCCGCACCGCCCGGGCCTCGCGCAGGACCGCCCCGACGACGTCGTCCGTCTGCTCGACGCGTCCTTCCGCCTTGGAAACGGCCTTCTGTGCAACCACGAGGACATCGCCGTCCTCCAGCCCGCCGGCCCGCTCGATCGCAGCGCCGAGCAGCGCGGCGAGGTCGTCCCCGGGCTGCACCTCCGGGAGCCCGGTGAGCGGGATGACGGTGACCACTAGAGGAGCCGCTGCCGGCGCAGGTAGACGATGAGCAGCGCGGCGGCCGTCATCGGCAGCACCAGCCCGAGGAGGACGAACGCCTCCCAGCTGCCGACGTGGCGGACGAGCCAGCCGAAGTTCTGGCCGAAGAACCCGGTCAGGACGATGAGCGGGAGCAGGATCGTCGAGAGGACCGTCAGCCGCTCGACGACGAGGTTCAGGCGATTGGAGACCGTCGAGAGGTAGACGTCCATCGCACCCGTGAGGAGATCCTTGTAGCTGTCGATGAGGTCGGCGACGCGGATCAGGTGGTCGAAGATGTCGCGGAAGTAGCGCTCGGCTTCGGCGTCGCTCCCCGGCAGCACGGCGGCACCGCCGAAGAGCTGGCTCGCGACGTCGCGCTGCGGCCCGACGACGCGCCGCAGCCGGTTCAGCTGCCGCTTCATGCGCACGATCTCCTGCAGATGCTCGTCCTTGGGCTCCTGGAAGATCTCGTCTTCGACGCCGTCGATCCGTTCGTCGTAATCCTCGAGCGCCGGGAAGAAGGTGTCGGAGAGGCTGTCGATCAGGCGGTAGAGGACGACGATCGGGCGCTCGAGCTCGCCCGGCTTGCGCGTGTAGCGCTCGCGGAGGTCGTGGCAGGCAGGCGTGTGCTCCCGCCGGACGGTGACGAGGTAGCGCTCCGAGTAGAAAATGTGCACCTCGACGAGGCGGTCTGCGTCGGGCGGCGGTGCGGCTCCGTAGACGACGAAGAAGACGAAGTCGTCGTACTCCTCGAGCTTCGGGCGCTGGCCGAATTGCTCGGAGTCCTCCATGGCGAGTGGATGGAAGCGAAAGACGTCGCGGAGGAGCGCGAAGTCGTCGGGCCCGGCGTCCTCGAGGTCGAGCCAG
>JAICVP010000057.1 GCA_025935275.1 Thermoleophilia bacterium | reverse complement strand
GGCGGCCTAAGGAGGAACTATGAACAGGAAAGTTGCAGCTCTCATCAGCGCCCTCGCTCTCGTCGCTCTTCCGGCCACGGCCGGGGCGGCGCCGGGACAGGACATCCAGGCCGCTTGCGGCCTCACCTTCGGCCAGCTGATCTCGGGCGCGAAGTCGAGCGGGACATCCGCTCATTCGAACTACGCCGGAGGCGCCAACGCCTTCAGCAATCCGGCGATCCTCGCAGCGCACGGCTGCACCGGATAGCTGGAGCCTTCTTCGAGTCGGAGGCCCGGTCTCGATGGCCGGGCCTCCCCTCGTCAGGAAAGCGCGCCGAACAGGCTTGTCAGCAGCGCGTTCCACCCTTCCTCGTGCATGTCCCTGGCCGGCTTCGTGCCGAGCCCGCTGTGCACAAGGGTGAGCTGTGTCCCGCCCGGCGCAGCTTGAAGGGCGACTTCCACCAGGCTCCCCTCGCTTCCGCGCATCATCTGGGGCTCGTTCTCCCAGGTCCACGTGAAGCCGAGGCGTTCGGGCGGCGCGACCTCGGTGTAGACACCGACGACGCCGTGCAGGGCTCCGCCCTCGTCCCGCATGGAGAAGTGATAGCGCCCCCCGACCCGGAGCTCGACGTCGGCGGTGGCTTCGACCCAGCCTCCCACGCCGGCCCACCAACGCTCGAGCCGGGCAGGTTCCGTCCACGCCGAGAAGACCTCTTCCGGTGAGGCGCGGAGGACCCGCGTCAGCTGGACGGCGTTCTCGTCAGAAGGGCCCATGGGGCTCGTAGCTCCCAGGGCGCACGCCGACGGCGATCATCGTCATCCCGTCCGGCCCGGCAACCGGACAGCGCGTCGTGCCGGGGTCGAAACGGAGGAAGGAGCCGGCGCGCACGGGGATGGTCTCGCCGTCGACCTCGTAGACGCCCGCACCCTCGATGATCACGTTCACCTCTTCCTGGCCCGTGTCGACCTCGTTGTGCTCGCGGCCGCGCACGTTGGGCCCGAGCTCGAACCAGTTGATCCCGAACGCCTGCACTCCGAGCTTGCGCCGGACGAATCGAACCGCGCCGCCCGGGCCCTCGCCCTCCATCTCCTCCACGTTGACGACGCTATAGCCCATTCGGATCCTTTGTTTGCGTACGAGATGACAGTAACGTGAGCGCCGTGGCGACGATGGCCGAGGTTCGCGCCTTCGCGGCGACGCTGCCCCGAAGCAGCGAGGCGTTCGTCCGCGGCCGGGTCAAGTTCCGGATCGGCCGCATCGTCTGGCTGGCATTTTCGAAGGACGGCTCGACGATGGGCTTCGCGTTCCCGAGGGAATGGCGGCAGGCGCTCGTGGACGCCGAGCCGGAGAAATTCTCGCTTCCGAGCGAGCACGACATGCGCTACCACTGGGTCCACGTGCGGCTCGACGCGATCGGAGAGGAAGAGATGCGTGACCTCGTCGAGGACGCGTGGGCCTTCTGCGTACCGAAGTCGGTGGCCGAGGAGTACGCCGCGACGCACGGCGTCGGCCTCGATTCATGAGGATCCCGCGGAGGGGCCGCAAGGGAAGCTGGACCCGAGAAACCGTCGACGGGATGCCGCTCTACTGGCAGCAGGCGCCCGGCCCCTTCGCGGCGTCTGTGCTCTTCCGGGTCGGCGCCGCCGACGAGACGCTCCCCAAGTACGGCCTCAGCCATCTCGTGGAGCACTTGGCGTTCTTTCCGATCGGCCCCGTGAGCTTCACGGCCAACGGGTTCGTCCAGGAGCTGTTCACGGTCTTTTACGCGGTAGGGGAACAGCCCGAAGTGCTCGAGTGCCTGTCCAGCCTGTGCCGGAACCTGTCCGACCTTCCGCTCGACCGGCTCGAGACGGAGAGGCGCATCCTGACCACGGAGAGCGCCTCGCGAACGCCAGGGACGCGGGAGCGGCTGCTCGACCTTCGCTTCGGGCCTCGCGGCTTCGGCCTCACGTCCAACGAGGAGTACGGCCTGCGCACGGCAACGGTCGAGGACGTCGAGGGCTGGGCGAACGAACGCTTCGTCAAGGGCAACGCGGCCGTCTGGATGACCGGCCGGCCTCCTGACAAGTTCGACCTCGAGCTTCGCGCCGGCGCACGAAGCCCGGCCCCGATGCCTGAGCGCCGGCCGCGGCTCGAGCTCCCATCGCATATTGCGTGGGGCAGTGGTGGCGTCTCGATCGGGATGGTCGCCGAGCGAAGCTCCGCCCTCTCCGCCGGGTTCACGATCGTCGTGCAGCGAGCCGAGGAGCGGCTTCGGCGCGCTCTCGGCCTGAGCTACAACGTGGGCGGGCACTACGAGCCTCTCGAGGCGACCACCGCCCATCTGCTCCTCGGAGCCGATTGCCTCGACGAGAACGCCGACAAGGTGCAGCGGGAGCTGATGGGAGTCCTCGAGGAGCTCGCCGCCACCGGGCCCACGAAGGAGGAGCTCACGGAGGTGCGCGACGAGCGGATCCGCGCCGCGGCCGAGCCCTTGAACGCGGGCGCCTGGATGGACTACGGGGTTCGAGACGAGCTGCTCGGGGCCGAGGTCCTCTCCGGCGAGGAAGTCGTGGCTCGGGCGGACGCACTGACTCCGGAAGAGGTTGCCGCCGCCATCGCCGCCTGCCTGCCCGAGTTGATCGTGCTGGCGCCGGGCGGAACGACGCGGCCGCGGAAGCTGAAAATCCACCAGGAGAAGGATCCCGAGCCCGTCACGGGGCCCCGCCGCTATACCGACCCGACCGACAAGCAGACGTACTTCATCACGGACGAGCGGGGCGTGACCCTCTACCGGGCCGGCGAGCTACCGGCGACCGTCCTGTTCGCAGAGTGCGCAGCCGCACTGCGATTCAGCGACATGCGCGTGTCGCTGTGGTCCCTGGACGGCGCCTGGATGGAGATCGCCGGCCGCTACCTGGTCGACGGCGCCGAGCTGATCCGCTGGGTTCTCGACCAGATCCCGCCCGAGATGGTCGTCCCGATGGAAGACGTTCAGACCAGAGGGTCGATGCTCGACCTCTACGTCGAGAAGACGGCCGGTCACGGCAGGCCGAATGAGTACAACGCTCTCCTCGAGGCGCTCCACCCGGGCGAGCGGCTGGAAGATCTCTACGCGCTCAAGGCCTACCGGCGGCGAGGCCTGCTCGCGATCACCGATCGACGCCTCATCAGCTTCTGGGGCAACAAGAAAGGCGACCAGCTCGCCATGGCCGAGACCGCCATCGCGGATCTTCGCTGGGCCCGGGTGGAGCCCACGACCAACTTGGCCCAGGGCCGCCAGTATTTTCTCGTCCACATCCGGGAGGGAGAGACGCTCAAGTTCGGAGGCTTCACACCTCGCAGCCGCGCCCACGACTTCGGCCGGCGCCTCGAGGAGCTCACCCGTAGCGGAGAGGCCTAGCGGTCGCGAATCCGGGCGGCTCGCCGACGACGCGACGCACGCTACTGGATCAGCGTGAGCAGCTTGAACATCGGGAGGTACATGGAAATGATGATCACGCCGACCATCATTCCGACCCCGATCATCATGAGCGGCTCGAGGATCGAGGTCAGGGTCGCGATCGAGCTGTCGACCTCGTCCTCGTAGAAGTCGGCGATCTTCCCGAGCATCTTCTCGAGCTCACCGGTCTCCTCACCCACGCGCACCATCTGGGAGACCATCGGCGGGAAGATCTTCTCGGCCTCGATCGGGACCGCGATCGGGACGCCCTGGTGCACGCGCTCGCGGACGACCGCGGTCGCGTCCTCGATGAGGCTGTTGCCCGAGGTCGCGCCCGTGATCTCCAGCGAGCGGATGATGTCCACGCCCGCCGCGACCAGAGTCGAGAGGGTGCGTGAGAAGCGCGCCATCCCGATCTTCACGATGATCGCGCCGATCCCGAACGGCATCTTCATGCGGAAGCGGTCCCAGATGCGGCGGCCCGACTCGGTCTTCTTGAAGCGGAAGAACCCGAAGATGATCCCTGCCCAGATCGGGAAGACGATGTACCAGTAGCTCCGCAGGATGTTGGAGCCCTTGACGACGATCTGGGTCAGCATCGGCAGGTCGCCGCCGAGCTGCTCGAAGATCCCCACGAAGATCGGGACGAGGAACATGAGCATGCCGATGAGCACGAGCGTGGCGAAGCTCATGACCATCAGCGGGTACATCATCGCGCCCTTCACGCGGCGCTTGATCTGCGTTTCCTTCTCGATCTGGAAAGCGACGCGGTCGAGCACGACATCGAGGATTCCGGCCGCCTCGCCCGCCTCGACCATCGAGATGAAGAGCCGCGAGAAGATGCGCGGGTGCCGCGCCATCGCCTCCGAGAGCAGGAGGCCGCCCTCGACGTCGGCGCGAAGCTCGGAGACGACCGTCGCGAGCTTCTTGTCCTCGGTCTGCTCTTCGAGGATGACGAGCGCGGTGACGACGTTCAGGCCCGCCTCGATCATGGTCGCGAACTGGCGCGAGAACACCTGGAGCGACTTCGGCTTCACCTTTTTCACAGCCATGGCGAAGCCCGCCGAGCTCGACGCCTGCTCGTCCAGCGTCAGCGCGACGAGGCCGCGCACGCGCAGCGCCTCGCGCGCCGCGTTTGCGTCCGGGGCGTTGACCTGGCCGTCGAGCTCGAGGCCCGCGGAGTTGATCGCCGTGTAGGCGTACGAAGCCATTCCAAGCGGGAAATCGGCATCACCCGGTCACGCCTTGAGGGTCATCGGCGGTTTGCCGATGTTCTGGACGGTGCTTTCTGCGCTCCTACAACTGCGGCGTCGTGCCCGGAACGAAGGCGGCTTCGGCATGATCGAGCTGCTCGCCGCGATGACCGTGATGCTCATCGGGATCTTCGCGATCTTCGGCGTCTTCCAGGCCGGCATCGTGCAAATCCGCCGGGCCAGCACGGTGACCACGGCAGCGGCGCTCGCCGACTCCGAGATGGAGAAGTTCCGGGCGATCAAGTACGACTCGATCGGCCTCGCGAACACCGACGTGGACACCGTCGTCGGCGGCTCGTACGGATCCACCTACACGGGCCAGTCCTTCTACAAGACCGACACTGCGGGGACGGCGACGCTCGCGTCCCCCGGAATCACCACGACGAGCCAGACCACCGTCCCGGTGACGAGCATCACCGGATTTCCGTCGAGCGGTCCCTTCCTCGTGAAGATCGACAACGAGTACATGCTGATCAACGACCGCTCGACCGGCACGTGGTCGCTGTACCAGAGCTCAGACCGGGGCCTGCTCGGCTCGACGGCCGCCACGCACTCCGCCGGCGCAACCGTCTATTGGATCCAGCGCGTGAACGTCGCCGCCTGCGGAAGCTCGCCCTGCACGACCGCCGTCCCGACGAAGACCGTCACGGGCGCCGACGGGCGCTCGTACAAGGTCGACACGTACATCACCTGGAAGCAGATCACGAACTCGGGCTCGACCGCGGGCCGGCTCGTAAAGCTCGTGAGCATCGTCGTTCGCGACAGCGCCTCCCCGTACCGGTCGTGGGCCAAGGTCAGCGCCTCGTTCGACGCGGGCACCGGCCAGTAGAGCTTCCGACTGGCGACCGCTAGCTCGTGCTGACGAGCTTGATGCTGAAGTTCGAGCCGTCGTCTCCGACTACGGTGAGCGTCTCGCCCACCTTGATCTCTTCGCTCTGATTCCCGCTCGTGAAGCTCGCACCCGACGCGAGCGCGATCATCGCGGAGTTGGCGGTGACCGAAACGAGCTTGAACACCGGGTCGGATTCGGGGAACGAGTCGCCGATGGAGACGTCCTCACTCCCGCCGTTGACCTGGAGGCGGGCCGTGGTGGGAGTCGCCGTCGTCCCTGTGCCCGTACCCGTGCCGGTGCCGCCCGTGCTGACGTCGCCGAGGCTTGGCGGGACGACCCCTCCGGAGAAGGGATCCCGGCCGGGGAAGACGCCGAGGTTCGACATCTGCCCGTCCATGAGCGATGGGGGGGCGTCCGTGTCGACGAGCTGGCTCGGAGGGACGACCGCCCCGGCGCCGGGCGTCGAGGGAGCCGAGCCCGGCGTCGGCGCGGTCGTCGGAGCAACAGTCGCGGGGGGCGGCGTATTCCCGCCGGTGAAAGCCTTGAACGTCTTCGGGCCCTGCCATGCCATCAGCCCGAGGAAGACCGGCACGAGCAGGAAGAGAACCTTCTTCTGTTTGGCCTCCTTCTGCTTGAGCAGCGCGGCTTCGACCTTCTTGGATGCCATTAGCCAAGACCTCCTGCTGATGCGTCGGCGGGCGGAGGCGGCGCCTCCGTCGAAGGCGGCGGCACGATCGGCGCCGCCGTAGCGTCCGGCGCGCCGTAGACGTAGGCGGAGACCGTCAGTCCCGCGTTGATGCTGGGGAACCCGTCCTTCCCCTCTTTCATGCTCAGCGTATCGAGGGTGAAGAGCCTGCCCGCCGAGGACAGACGCCCGTCGCGGACGGTGACCAGGTTGCGAAGCCGGTAGAGGAAATCGGTGAGGTCGAAGTAATTGCCCTCGAAGGTAAGCGTGATCTCGATCGCGCTGTAGCCCGTCTTCGGCGTCGCCGCGCTCGGCTGGATCGAGAGGAACTTGATTCCCGTCGCCTCGGCGACCGAGTTGAGGTCGAGGATGATCCCGGGCATGTCGTCGGTGTCGGGCATCGCCTTCGAGACCTCGAACACGTCGGCGACCTTGATCGTCGACGCCTGCTGCTGAGGACGGGACGCGAGCTGCGCGGCGCTGACCTTCATCTGCATCTCGGCGATCTGCTCGTCGAGCCGGCCGGCTTCGGCGCGCTTCGGCCGGATGACGAGCATGTAGGCGACCGCCGCCACGATGACGATCGCGAGCCCGATTACGGGCCAGATCGGGATCTGCTTCTTCACGAGGCGGCTCCCTGGCGCACCGATGCGGTGATGGCGAAGTTCACGCCCGGCTGGGTCGGGTCCTCCGAGGCGGTCGCGAACTCGAGCTGGACGTTCTGGAGCTCCGGGATGACCTGGAGGCGCGACAGGAGCCGCGCGACGCTGGCCTGGCTGACGGACGTGCCGGTGACCCTGAACGAGCTCACCGCGGCGCTCGTCGCCGCCCCGGCCGAGCCCGGAGACGGTGCCGTGGCATCCAGGGTCGCAAGCGAGACGTCGGCCGGCAGCACGAGTGCGAGCTCGCGCAGCACGCGGTCCCAGGCGAGCCGGTCTGCGAGCGCGGTCGAGAGGGCGGCCGTGCGCGCCGAACGCTCCCCAGCGATGTTGGCGCTCTCGGTGGGGGTCTCCGGCTGCTTCTCGGGGACCTGCAGGCTGGCGAGGTCGCCACGCAGGTCGTCGAGCTCGCCGGACTTCTTCGTGACCGCTGCGCTGGAGGACAGGTAGAACGCGGCGAGCGCGGCGAACACGAGCACGCCGGCCAGCGCGACGATGACGTGCGGGATCGCGCTCTGCTTCGTCTCCTTCTCGGCCCGCACCTCCTCCTTCGGGAGGAGGTTGAAGGCGTGCATGAGCGGGATGTCGCGCACGGGGGGCCCGCTCTTCGCCTCGACGGCCGCAGCGGCGGCGACCTTCTCCTTCTTGCCGCGGCTGAAGCGGCCCTCCTTCTTCTCCTTGGGCGGCTTCGGCTCCTTGACCTTCTTCTCCTTGGGCGGCTTCTCGGCCTTGGGCTCCTTCGGCTCCTTCGGCCCGCGCTTCCAGAGATCGGAGACCTTGATCTCTTTCTTCATGTCGATGCCCATCGGGTCTCCTAGAGCGCCATTCCGAGGCCGATGGGGACTGCGAGCGACGGGTCGGGCGCCCCGCCCTTGATCTTCTTGCCGACGGAGATGCCGACGAGCGGATCGCCCACGCGGACGTTCACTCCAACGAGGCGTTGCAGCGCCGGCGCGAGCCCGGCGAGGCGCGCGGTGCCGCCGGCGAGGACGACCTCACGGATGCCAAGGGAGTCCTGCTGGCTCTGGTAGAACTGGAGCGAGGAGACGAGCTCGCGCGAGAAGCCCTGCAGCGCGGCGTTGATCGCCTCACGCGCGACACCGGCCTGCTCCGGCGTGAGTCCCTCCGGCACCTCGGCGCCGTCGAGCGACACGCTGGACTTGAGCGTCTCCGCGGCCTCGATGTCCACGTCGAGCGCCCGCGAAAGGGCAACCGTCAGCGACATGCCGCCCCACTCGATCACGCGGGCGAACTCGCACGAATGGCCGTCGGAGACCCCGAGCGTGCTCCGCTCGGAGCCGATCGAGACGGCGACGAGTGCGCTCTTCTCCCCCGCGGGCTCCTCCGGAGGCATGAGCGCGCGCAGCAGCGCGAACGCCTCGAGGTCGACGCCTGCGAGCTTGATGCCCGCGGCGCGGCAGGCGAGCGAATAGGAGTCAACGAGCTCGCGGTAGGCCACGACGAGCAGCACGCGCTTCTTCGACTGGCCCTCCTCGACGGTCTCACCGAGCACCTGGAAGTCGAGCAGCGCCTGGTCGACCGGGATCGGCAGCGCCTCCTGCGCGCGGAACCGCACGGCGTTCGCGACCTGCTTCGGGTCTTCGATCCCCGTCAGCTCGATCGTCCGGACGCCGATGCGGTTGTTCGCGATCCCGATCCGGACGTTGCGCTTGGACAGGCCGTGCCGCTTGAAGAAGAACTTGAGCGCCTCGGTGAGCGCGGGGACGTCCTTGACCTCTCCGCCGGCGACGATCCCGCGCGGAATCGGCTCGCGTGCGACCTGGACGAGCCGCGCGGAGCCGTTCACCTCCACGGCGGCTGCCGAGAGGTATGAAGCGCCGATCTTGAGCCCGACGGTTTCCTTCGCCACGGCCTAGCTCCCTGCCACCCGCAGGCCTCCCGCCGCAGGCTCGGGGGTCGCGATTCCATTGCGCTGCAGGAGCCCGAGCAGCTGGTCGGGCCGGCTGGAGCGGCCCATCGCCACCGCCTGGGTGACGATGCCGCGCGTCACGAGGTCGACGAGCGCCTGCTCGAGGGTCTGCATGCCCCGGCTCGTGTTCGTCTGCATGACTGAGTAGATCTGCTCGACCTTCGCCTGGCGGATGAGGTTGCGGACGGCGTCGTCTGGAAGCAGGATCTCGAGCGCGGCGACGCGGCCCTTGCCGTCCACGGTCGGCAGAAGCGTCTGCGTGACGACTCCCTGGAGCGTCGCGGCGAGCTGAACGCGGATCTGCTCCTGCTGCGCGGCCGGGAAGACGTCGATCAGACGGTCGATCGTCGACGGCGCGTCCTGGGTGTGCAGCGTGGCGAAGACGAGGTGGCCGGTCTCGGCCGCGGTGATCGCGGTCGAGATGGTCTCGAGGTCCCGCATCTCGCCGAGGAGAATCACGTCGGGGTCCTGGCGGAGCGCGCCGCGCAGCGCCTCGGCGAAGCTGACGGCGTCGGGGCCGATCTCGCGCTGGTTGACGATGCAGCGCTTGTGGCGGTGCAGGAACTCGATCGGGTCCTCGATGGTCATGATGTGGTCGTCGCGCGTGCGGTTGATCTCGTCGACCACCGCCGCGAGGGTCGTCGACTTACCGGAGCCGGTCGGGCCCGTCACGAGTACGAGGCCGCGCGGCTTCTTCGAAAGCTCGTGCAGCTGCGTGGGCAGCCCGAGGTCCTCGAGCGTCTTCAGCTCCGCGGGGATCATGCGGAAGGCGGCGCCGAGACTCTCGCGCTGGAAGTAGACGTTCACTCGGAAGCGCGCGAGGCCGGGGATCGAGTACGAGACGTCGATCTGGCGGTTGATCTCCAGGTGCTTCTGCTGCTCGGTCGAGAGGATGCGGTAGAGCAGCCGCTGCGTGTCGTCAGCGGACAGCCGCGGGAAATCTTCGAGCCGCTCGAGGCTGCCGTTCAGCCGGATGACCGGGTGCGAGCCGACCGTGACGTGCAGGTCGGACGCGCCGAGAGCGACCATCGTCTCGAGCAGGTCGTCGATCGTGTATGTCGTTGCAGCGGGTTCGGTGCCAGGACCATCCATTGGGGCTCCCTCCGCCCGGTGCTATCGGCAGCAAAGCGCCTCGTCTGAAGGGCCAAGGGAAAATCCCCCATTCGAGGGGACGCCTCCTGTGCGCGCAAGGCCGATACCTCCGCATGAGCCACCGCACGCCCATTGCTCGATAAGGAGGAGTCACCAAATGATTCAGAGGCTCAGCAAGCGCATCACGCAGAAGGATCGCCAGGGAGGCTTCACCCTGATCGAGCTTCTCGTCGTGATCATCATCATCGGCATCCTGCTCGCGATCGCCATCCCGTCGTACCTCTCCTTCCGGAGCCGCGCTGAAGTGTCGGCTGCGAAGGCGAACGTGCGCGCGTCGATCCCGGGCGTGGAG
>JAICVP010000201.1 GCA_025935275.1 Thermoleophilia bacterium | reverse complement strand
GTCGTTCTTCTCGGCCTACTTCTTCGCGCGCGTCGCGGTGCCGCACGACGAGTGGCCGCCGAAGCCGTACGAGCTTCCGGTCTACCTCGCGCTCCTGAACACGATCATCCTCGTGTCCTCGAGCTTCACGATGCACTGGGCGCTCCAGTCCATCAAGCGCAACAACCGGGCCGGGCTGATCGCCGGTCTCGCGATCACCTTCGGGCTCGGCCTCACGTTTCTCCTCATTCAGGCGCGCGAGTACACCCGGATCGGCTTCAGCCCCCACGACCTCGCCTTCGGCAGCACGTTCTTCGGCCTGACGGGCCTGCACGGCTGCCACGTCTTTCTCGGACTGACGCTGCTCGCCGTCGCCCTCGTCCGCTCGATCCGCGGCCATTACGGGCCGTCGGCGCACGATCACCTCGGCGTCGAGATTCCAGGGATCTACTGGCACTTCGTGGACGTAATGTGGATCGTGGTGTACACCACGGTCTACGTCCTCTAGCCAGGGGAGGTACACATGCGAAACCCGGTGCGGACGGAGGCTGAGGCCTTCAGCTTCGTCATCGCCGTGCTCGCCCTCTTCGTGGCGGTGGCCCTCGTCGGGATCTTCCTGAACGGCTGGGCGGCGCTCGTCGCATTCGTCGTCCTGGCCCCGATCATCGGCTACCGCTACTTCCGCAGCGACCCGAAGGTCGTGGAGCCGGCGATCTGGGACCGGAGCCGCGACGCGGACGGACGGCACCGGATTCTCGTCGTCGCGAACGAGACCGTCGCCGGCCGCTCACTCCGCGACGAGGTCGTGCGCCGCGCACAGGAGGGCGATGCGGAGGTGCTTGTCGTCACGCCTGCCCTGAACACGCGGATCCGCCACTGGACTTCGGACGAGGACATGGCGCGCACCGCCGCGCAGCTCCGGCTGGACGAGTCGCTGGCCGCGCTCTCGAAGGACGGCATCCAGGCGCGGGGCACCGTGGGCGACGACGACCCGATCCAGGCGATCGAGGATTCGCTGCGCATGTTTCCCGCGGATGAGATAGTCGTCTCCACGCATCCGCCCGGGCGCTCGAACTGGCTCGAGCACGGCATCGTCGAGCGCGCGAGCGAACGCTTTGACCTGCCGATCACGCATGTCGTCGTCGACCTCGAGGCCGAGGCGCAGAGGAGCCGAACCGCCTAGCGCAGCTCGTCCCGCAGGAGGTCCATGAGGAGCCCGTCGTGGAAGCTTCCGTCGAGCCCGCGCTCATACTCGCGCATGACCCCCACCCGCTTGAACCCGACCGCCTCGTAGACCCTGATGGCCCGGGTGTTCGCCGCGGCCGGGTCGATGACGAGCCGATGGTGTCCGCCCTCCTCGAAGAGATGGCGGGCCAAGAGCCGTAGTGCTTCGCGGCCGAGTCCCTGGTTCTGGCTCTCGGTGGCGAGGAAGAGATCGATGCCCGCATGGCGGTAGTCGGGCTCGTTCTCCTCGTAGAACTGGATGGCGCCCACGACCTCGCCCTCGGCCTCGATCGCGAGGCCGGACTCGAGCCACTCGACCGCTTCGTCGTCCGCGGAGACCGTCCCGAACCAGCGGGCGACCTCGGGCTCGGCGAGGATCTCCACGATGCGAGCGCGGTCGCGTTCCTCTAGCGGCCGCAGGGTCACGCGCTCCCCGCGGAGCGTCGGCCTCACGGGGTGGTCGAGGTGCCCGTCGCGCCGGTGGCGCCGGTCGCGCCCGTCGCTCCACCGGCTGCCTGTGGCGGAACGCCGGCGGTCGAGGCGACATAGGCCGCGATGTTCCGGAGCTCTTCCTCGGTGAGCGCCTGCGGGCCCGTGTCGAAGCGAGGCATCGGGGGAGCCGCGAGCTTCATCTGGTCGAGCGTTACGTCGAAGATCGTGCTCTCCTCGAAGCTCCCGCCCTCCTCGGTCCGGGACGCACGAAAGGCGTCGTCGAGGTTCGGCCCGACGTTCGCGGTCGTACCCGCGTCGGCGAGTGCGTGGCAGCCGCCGCAGTTCTGGGAGAAGAGCGTCTTTCCGGAGTTCGCGTCCGCTGCGCTCGAATCCACCGCGCGCCCGGCGCAGCCCGCGCCGAGGAGCGCGGCTCCGGCGAGCGCCAGGGGGAGTAGTGCGCGAAACGTCAAGTGGCTAGGTCTGAGCCTGAGCCTCCTGGCCGACGCTCTCCACGGCCTCGGCGCGCGACTCGTAGATGGGGAAGACCTTGTTCAGGCCGGTGATCTCGAAGATCTTCGTGATGTTCCGGTCGTTGCAGACAAGCGAGAGTCTCCCCCCATTCGGGCGCAGGCGCTTGACCCCGCCCACCAGCACGCCGAGCGTGGTCGAGTCGATGAAGGTCGTGTCGGAGAAGTCCACGACGACCTCCTTCGCACCCTGGCCGATCACCTCGAGGAGCTGCTGTTTGAACTCGGGCGCCGTGTAGAGGTCGACCTCGCCCGTCAGGGCGATGACATACGCGTCGTTCGCGAGCTCTTCGGTCTTGATGTCGAAGTTCATGTGTCCCCTTGAGTCGTTCTGAGCAGGTGGAGCTTAACCGCTCGGCAGCTACGAGGAACCTGCTTTCTGCTGCGCGGCAAGAATCTTGAGCTGCTGCTTCACCAGTGGAGCGCTCGCATCGTCGGGAGCGAGCGCGAGGAACTGCCGGTAGGCAGCGATCGCCGCCTCGATGTCGTTGGCGCTCTGCGAGGCGACGCCGAGCTGGAGAAAGACCTGCGGATCGTCGGGCGTCAGGAGCGTGAGGTCCTGGTAGACCTTCGCCGCCTCGCGGTAGGCGTTCTGCGCCCGGACGTTCGCCGCGTCCGCGCGGCTGCTCGCATCCGTCGAGATCACCTCGGCGATCTTGTTCCCCTGCACCTCCTGGAGGAACGGGGAGTCGGTCGGCGCCTGCGGCTGCGCGGCGTTCGCCTGGGCCGCCTGAATCGACGCGGCCTGCGCTTCGTTTCTGGCCTTCGTGGCCTGCGCGCCCCAGAGCGCGGCGAGCTGCCGCAGCGCGTCGGTGTCCTTTGGGGTCGCGGTCGTGTACTTCGTGAGGACCGCGATTGCGGCCGTGGTCTGCCCGTCGGCCTGCAAGGCGTTTGCGTAGGCGATCTGCGCGTCCCGGTCCTTGGGGTTGTCGGCGGCGTCCTCCTTGAGGGAATCGAGATCCTGGCTGCCGCCGCTGCTCGTGAAGATGTCGCGCAGGACGTCGCCGATGCTCGTCCCGCCGACGCCGGTGCCGACGCCGAAGGCGACGAAGCCGACGGCAAAGGCGATCGCCAGGAGGAGGAAGACCCACTTCGCCTTGCGGCGAAGCTTGGGGAAGAACATCAGGTCTTCGACGCTCGATGAGCTCCGCTGCGCGCGCGTGCGCGATGTCTTGCGGCGCTGTGCCTGTGCTCGTGCCATCGAGTGGGTCTCCTTGGAAGGCCTCGGGGGGCGGGCGACTCTGTACGCTCCGCGCCTGTGGAGGATACCGAGAACACCGTAGCCCACTCCTTTCCAAAGATCGAGCTACACGTGCATCTCGAGGCCACCGTCCGCCCCGAAACGCTACTCGAGATCGCGCGCCGAAACGACTTCCCGCTGCCGGCCGACACGGCCGGAGGGATCCGGGAGCTCTACCGCTTCCGCGACTTCGACCACTTCATCGAGGTCTGGATCCTGACGACGAACGCGCTCCAGACCGCGGACGATTTCCGCCGGGTGGTCGTCGACTATGCGGCGGAGGCGAAGCGCCATGGGGCCGTCTACGTGGAGGGGATCTTCTCCCCGATCGAGCGGACCTGGCGCGGCGTCTCCTGGGACGACCTCTTCTCGGGCTACTGCGACGGCGCCCAGGAAGCCCTCGAGCTGCACGGGGTCGAGGTGCTCCTGACGCCTGACGTGACCCGCGGTGCGCCGGTCGAGGACGGCTTCGAACTCGTTCGCCAGGCGGCGAAGTACAAGGATCGCGGCATCGTCGGGATCGGACTCGGCGGCGAGGAGGCCCTGTATCCGCCAGAGAAGTTCACCGACGTCTTCGCGCTCGTCCGCGACGAGGGGTTCGGCTCGGTCCCCCACGCGGGCGAGGTCGCAGGCCCGGAGTCGGTGCGCGGGGCGCTCGACTCCCTGCACGCAGACCGCATCCGCCACGGGATCCGCGCGGTCGAAGATCCCGATCT
>JAICVP010000132.1 GCA_025935275.1 Thermoleophilia bacterium | reverse complement strand
CGCGAGGCGGGAGGCCTGGCTTGCCGCCGTCGGAGCCGTCCTCCTCGTGGCGGCCGGCCTGCTCCTGACCTAGGCGGAAAGAACGGCGCCGACGAGAGCCGGCAGGTTCTCGACGGTGTAGCCGCCTTCGAGCACGAACCCAACCCGTGGAGCAAGCCGCTGGGCGCGCCTCGTCAGCTCGGCGAACCCCTCGGCCGTGACCAGCATTCCACCGAGGAGATCCCCCTCGGCGGCGTCGAACCCTGCCGAGACGAGGAGGAGGTCGGGGTCGAACGCTGCGATGGCCGGTTCGACGAGCCGTTCCATGGCGTCCAGATAGGCGTCGTCTCCCGAGCCTGCCGGGAGCGGCACGTTGAGCGTCGTCTCGTTCCCTTCGTCCGGCCCTCCGCTCCCTGGCCAGAACGGCCACCGTTGGATGGAGGCGAGGAAGACCGACGGGTCGCTCCAGAAGATGTCCTGCGTCCCGTTCCCGTGGTGCACGTCCCAGTCGAGGATCGCCACGCGGTCGATCCCGAGATTGACCTGGGCCCAGCGGGCCGCGATGGCGACGTTGGCGAAGATGCAGAACCCCATCGCGCGGCCCGGGAGCGCGTGGTGACCAGGGGGCCGGACCGCCGCGAACCCGCCGCGCTCGGCGACGGCAATGGCGCCCCCCGCTGCGAGTCGAGCGGTCTCGTAGGTCGACGGCGTGCAGGCGGTGTCGGCGTCCAGCATCGTCGTGCGCCCGCTCTCCGACGTCTCGCGGATCCGGCGGATGTAGTCCGGGTCGTGGCAGAGCTGGATCTCCTCGACGGTCGCCCGCCGCGGCTCCTCGTACTCCGGGAAGGATTCGAGGAGGACCGCCACCCGCTCCGGCCGTTCGACGTGGTCGCCGGTCGGGTGCAGGGTGGCGAAGTCCGCGTGGCTGACGAGGGGGGCTACCAAGCCGGATCGGCGACGACCTGCTGGGTCATGGCGCCGTCGATGACGATGCTCGTGCCGCTCACGTACTGGGCTTCGTCGCTCACGAGGAAGGACACCAGCCCGGCCACCTCTGCGGGATCGCCGGGCCGCCCGAGCGGAATCTGGTCCGAGAGGGCGTCGGCCTCCTCGTTCCTCGAAGTCGCGATCGCGCCGGGGGCGACGGACGTCACGCGGATGTCGTCCTTGGCGAGCTCCAAGGCGAAGGAGCGCGTCAGCATTCCGAGTGCCGCCTTCGCCGAGGCGTAGACCGCGAAGCCGGGCCGCGGGATGTGCTCGTGGACGCTCGTGATGTTGACGATCACGCCGCCGTCTCCGTCGCGCATCCGCTTCGCCGCCGCGCTGGACATGAGAAAGGCGCCGCGCACGTCCACCGAGAAGAGCTTGTCGAAGTCGTCGACCTCGAGGTCGAGCACTGGCTTCGCGGAGGTGGTGCCTGCGTTGTTCACGAGAACGTCGATGCGCCCCAACTCCTGGACGGTCTCGGCCACGAGCCGCTCGCCGATGTCGCGGTCGGAGAGGTCGCCGACGAGCCAGTGCGCGCGCCCGTTCTCGGCGATCTCCTCGTAGCGTTTCTTGGGCCCGGACTCCTTGTTCCGCGTGTGGAAGCCGAGGAGATACCCGTCCTGTTGGAGCCGGGTCGCGATGGCCCAGCCGATGCCGGTGTCCGCTCCGGTGACCAGCGCGACCTTGTCCACGGCCGTAGTTTGCCCGCCCGCACCCCTCTAAGCGCGCTCGAGCAGCCGCCGGGTCAGCCCGCCGAGGCCCCAGCTCTCCGTCAGCTTTGCCGCCTTCTTCCAGTTCGGGGCCGCGTCCGGCAGCTTCGGAACCGGTGCGTCGTGCTGCAGGGTCGCGATTCGGAGGTACTCGCGCAGCTGGTCGGCGATGGTGGGAAAGCCGCCGGCCTCCAGCGCCGCTTCGAGAGATCCGTGCTTCTTCACGATCGCGGCCGCGCGCCCCGGCCCGACTCCCGGTGCGCCGGGGATCCGGTCCGAGGGGTCGCCGCGGAGCGCGATGAAGTCCGGCACCTGCTCCGGCTCGACGCCGTAGCGCTCCCGCACCTCCGCGGGGCCGACGCGCTGGAGCTCGGACACGCCGCGCTTGGGGTGGAGGATCGTCGTCCGGGGCGAAGCCAGCTGAAAGAGGTCGCGGTCGTTGGTGAGCACGAGGGTCGAGCCTTTGCGTTTCTCCTCCGAGGCGACGGCGGCCGCCAGGAAGTCGTCCGCCTCGTAGCCCGCCTCCTTCGCCCAGGCGAAGCCGAGGGCCTCGACGAGGTCCGGCAGCTTCGCGAGCTGGTCCGTGAGGTCGCGCGGGAAGTCCCGTCCCGATTGGTACTCGGCCAGGAGCTCGTGGCGGTACGTCGGCACGGTCAGCGTGTCGAAGGCGACGAAAACGGTGCGCGGCTCCTCCGCCTCCCAGGCGCGGATGAGCATGTTCGCGAACCCGACGATCATGTTCGCCGGCTGCCCGTCCCCGCCTTTGATCGAGCTCGGGAGCGCGTGGTAGGCGCGGTGCGCCAGGTTGTCGCCGTCGACGGCGAGTAAAGGTCGAGCGGCCATCGGGCCGAATAATGGCGTGTTTTGCCCCTCAGCTAACGTGTTTCGCAGTGGCTACGGATACAAAGCAAAAGGGCGAGCGCCGTCTCGTCATCGTCGAGTCTCCCGCGAAGGCGAGGACGATCGCCGGCTACCTCGGGCCAGATTTCGTGGTCGAGTCGAGCATCGGGCACGTCCGGGACCTGCCTGAGCGCGCAGCCGATATCCCGGAGAGCATGAAGAAGGTGCCCTGGGCGCGGCTCGGGGTGAACACCGAGGGAGACTTCGAGCCCTACTACGTCGTCGACCCCGACAAGAAGCATGTCGTCGCGGCGCTGAAGAAGGAGCTGGCCAAGGCTGACGAGCTTTTCCTCGCGACGGACGAAGACCGCGAAGGCGAGGCGATCGCCTGGCATCTCGTCGAGGTCCTGAAGCCGAAGATTCCCGTCCGGCGGATGGTCTTCCACGAGATCACCCCCGACGCGATCAAGCGGGCGCTCGAGGAGACGCGGGATGTCGACCGCCGGCTCGTGGACGCCCAGGAGACGCGCAGGATCCTCGACCGGCTCTACGGGTACGAGGTCTCGCCCGTTCTCTGGAAGAAGATCACCAAGGGTCTCTCCGCAGGGCGGGTCCAGTCCGTTGCGACGCGGCTGGTCGTCGAGCGGGAGCGAGCCCGAATCGCGTTCGTGGCGGCGTCGTACTGGGACCTCGAGGGCATCTTCGATCCGGGGGAGTTCACCGCCCGCCTAGTCGCTCTCGACGGGCGCGCAGTCGCGCAGGGCCGGGACTTCGGCTCCGACGGGCAGCTGAAGAGCAGCGACCTCGTCCACCTCGACCAGGCGGCCGCACGGAGCCGGGCCGAATCACTGGCCGGAGCCGACTTCGCCGTCCGCGCGGTGCAGCGGAAGCCGTACCGGCGCCGGCCGGCAGCGCCGTTCATGACCTCGACGCTGCAGCAGGAGGCGAGCCGGAAGCTCCGCTTCAGCTCGCAGACCACGATGCGCGTCGCCCAGCGCCTCTACGAGAACGGCTACATCACCTACATGCGCACGGACTCGACGACGCTGTCGGAATCCGCGCTCGCGGCCGCGCGCGACCAGGCGCGTTCGCTGTTCGGGCCGGAGTCCGTCCCGGCCGACCCGCGCCGCTACGACCGCAAGGTGAAGAACGCGCAGGAGGCTCACGAGGCGATCCGTCCCGCAGGCGACAGCTTCCGCACCCCGGACGAGCTCTCCCGAGAGCTCGACCGCGACGGGCTGGCGCTGTACGAGCTGGTCTGGAGACGAACGCTCGCCTCGCAGATGGCGGACGCGACCGGGGAAACGGTCTCGGTGCGCCTCGGAGCCACCGCGTCCGACGGGGTCGATGCCGAGTTCGCGACGTCCGGAACCGTGATCACCTTCCGCGGCTTCCTCGCGGCCTACGAGGAGGGGAAGGACGACGAGGCGTCCGACGAAGAGGCTGACCGTCGACTGCCGCCGCTCGAGGAAGGGCAGGAGCTCGAGAACCGGAGTCTCGAGGCGATCGGCCACGAGACCACCCCGCCTCCGCGCTTCACCGAGGCCACGCTCGTCCGCGCCCTCGAGGAGCGCGGCATCGGCAGGCCCTCGACCTATGCGTCGATCATCGGGACGATCATCGACCGCGGCTACGTCTTCAAGAAGGGGTCGGCGCTCGTACCGTCCTACAAGGCGTTCGCGGTCGTCAAGCTCCTGGAAGGGCACTTCGACCGGCTGGTCGACTACGAGTTCACGGCCCGGATGGAGGACGTTCTCGACCGCATCGCAACCGGCGACGAGGAACGGGTGGACTGGCTGCGCTCCTTCTACTTCGGCAGCGACGGGGACGAGGGTCTGAAGAGCCTCGTCACCCATCTCGACGAGATCGACGCGCGCGAGGTCAACTCCTTCGAGCTCGGCAACGGGGTGGTCGTGCGAGTCGGCCGCTACGGCCCCTACGTCGAGCAGGACGGCCGCCGCGCCTCGATCCCCGACGACTTCCCCCCCGACGAGCTGACGGCGGAGGTGGCGGAGGAGCTCCTGTCCAAGAGCACGGAAGGCCGCACGCTGGGTCAGGATCCGGAGACCGGCCACGACATCGGCGTGCGGGACGGACGCTACGGGCCCTACGTCACCGAGGTGCTGCCGGAGGGCGCCACCGACAAGCCGCGCACGGCCTCGCTCTTCAAGTCGATGTCGGTCGAGACCGTCACGCTCGACGAGGCGCTCAGGTTGCTTGCGCTACCCCGCGTCGTCGGCGTCGATCCCGCCGACGACGTCGAGATCGTTGCGCGCAACGGGCGCTACGGCCCCTATCTCCAGAAGGGCGAAGACACGCGCTCGCTCGAGACCGAGGAGGAGCTCTTCAGCATCGGCATCGACGCAGCCGCAGAGGCGTTCACGCGGCCGAAGACGAGAGGGCGTCGCGGGCCTTCGAGTGCTCCTCTCAAGACGCTCGGGCCCGATCCCGTGAGCCAGAAGGAGATCACACTGAAGAGCGGGCGCTTCGGGCCCTACGTCACCGACGGAGAGACCAACGCCAGCCTCCGCAAGGGCGACGACGTGGACGAGCTCACGCTCGAGCGTGCGGTCGAGCTGCTCGCCGAGCGCCGGGCCGCGCCCAAGCGGACCACGCGCAAGCGCAAGAAGAAGTAGCCAACCAATCGCGCTTGCGCCCGTCTGAATGAGAGGCGGGCGTCGAAGCCGGCGCTGCGGTAACCAGCCGGTAACCGCGAGGTTAAACGTCAGTTAAGCGCGGGCCGTATGCCTGTGAAACCCAGGGAATTCGGCCTACAGTGCGAACGTTTAGTTGGACAGGAGACATCCGTCCACGACGTTTCAGCGAAAGGATCATAGGAACTACGTGAGTCAGACCCAGAACTCCATGAACGAACTTCTCGACACTCTGCAGGGCCGCTCCATCGTGGAAAACGCGGAGGAGCGCGGCTACGTGGAGCCGGCCGAGCTGGAGGCTCTCGCCCTCGAGCTCGACCTCGGCGACCAGGAGATGGCCGACCTCACCCAGGAGCTTGAGTCCATGGGGCTCGAGATCGGCGCGCCGGTCGACGAGCCGGACGAGGCTCCCGCGGCCGCCCCGGTCACCGAGCACATTCATCACGGAGCCGGCGACAGCCTGCAGCTCTTCCTCGCGGACGTCGGCAAGCACAAGCTTCTGACGGCCTCCGAGGAGGTCACGCTGGCCAAGCAGATCGAAAAGGGCGATCTCATCGCCAAGCGGAAGATGATCGAGTCGAACCTTCGTCTCGTCGTTTCCATCGCCAAGGGCTACCGCGGCCTCGGCGTCCCGTTCCTGGACCTCATCCAGGAGGGGACGCTCGGGCTCGTGCGCGCGGCGGAGAAGTT
>JAICVP010000338.1 GCA_025935275.1 Thermoleophilia bacterium | reverse complement strand
TGTCCGAGGCGGAGGCCGCCGCGATGATCGTGTCGGGCTTCGTCGAGCCGATCACGAAGGAGCTCCCCCTCGAGTACGCGGTCGAGATGAACCGGCTGATCCAGCTGCAGATGGAAGGCTCGGTTGGCTGAGCTCCAGGTGGAGCAAGCTGACTTCGTCGCCGTCCCAGTCCAAGACCTGAAGCGCGCCGAAGAGTTCTACGGGACCACGCTCGGCTTGCGAAGGAACCCGAACTCGGGAGACCGCTGGGTCGAGTACGAGCTCGGCAACGTGTCGCTTGCCCTCGTCTCGCCCGAGGCGCTCGGCCTGGAGATGGAGCCGCAAGGGCACCAGATGCCCATCGCGCTCCGCGTCCCCGACGTCGACGATGCACGGAGAAGGCTCGAGGCGGAGGGCGTCGAGTTCATGCATGGGACGATCGACTCCGGGGTCTGTCACATGGCGACCTTCCGGGACCCGGACGGGAACACGCTTCAGCTCCACCGGCGCTACGCGCCCTTCGCGGACGGGTCGCAGCCATGAGCGTGATCGAGCGCGTCGACTTCATCGGCATCCCCTCGCGGGACGCCGAGCGCTCGCGTACGTTCTACGTCGAGCAGCTCGGGCTTCGGCCCGACGACAAGGCGCGCTTCGAGGTCTGGGCCGGCGACACCTGCTTCGGCATCTGGGAGCCCGAGCAGATGGGCATGGAGTTCGCGCCGCAGAAGAACGCGCATCCCGCGCTCCACGTGGACGACGTGGCGAAGCGGCGGGCCGAGCTGGAGGCCAAGGGCGTCGAGTTCGACGGCGACATCCTGGACACCGGCGTCTGCCACATGGCCTTCTTCACGGATCCGGACGGAAACGACCTGATGCTGCACCGGCGGTACGCGCGGTGAGGGCCGATCTTCTGGAGCGCTACCAGGCTCTGCCGCTGCCGACGACCACCGACGAGCACTGGCGGTTCACCGACCTGCGTGGGTTCGACCCGGAGGCGTTCACCGCGAACGGGGCGACAAGCGTTGAGCGAGCGAGCGGGATGCTCGACATCGACGCCGCCGCGATCGCCCACGTGAGCGAGGCGGGGATCGAGATCGAGCGGGCTCCGGAAGGTGTCGTGTTCGAGCCCCTGGAGGACGACGAGTTGCTCGGCACGCTGGTGGGGACGGACGAAAAGTTCGCCGCACACAACGCGGCCGAGTGGAAGCACGGGCTCCTCGTTCGTGTCCCGAAGGGCGTCGAGCTCGAGAAGCCCCTCTACGTCCGCATCGTCAACTCGGTGGACGGTGGCGCGCTCTTCTGGCGGCTGCTCGTAGTGGCGGAGGAGGGCAGCCGGCTCAGCTTCATCGAGGAGTACGTCTCCGAGCCTCCCGACCTCGCCGGCTATTCGAACGCGGTCACGGAGCTCTTCATCCAGCAGGGCGCCAAGCTCGAGTACGTCTCCATCCAGAGCCTTTCGCCCGAGACGTGGCATTTCGCCTCGCACCGGGCCAAGGTCGAGCGAGACGCCGAGCTGGACTGGGTCGCCGGCGGCTTCGGCTCCAAGAAGGGCAAGGTGCGGATCGAGAACGACCTCACAGGGCCGGGCGCGACCTCCCGCGTCACCGGCGCGTACTTCGCGGACGGCGACCAGCACCTCGATTACGACACGCTGCAGAGACACCTCGCGCCTTCGACCACCTCCGACTTCGCCTTCAAAGGCGCCCTGCGCGACCACGCGACGGCCGTGTGGCGCGGCATGATCCGCGTCGCCGAGGACGCGCAGAAGACGAACGCCTACCAGGAGAACCGCAATCTGCTCCTCTCCGACCAGGCGCACGCCGACTCGATCCCGGGGCTCGAGATCGAGGCGAACGACGTGCGCTGCACGCACGGGGCGACCGTGAGCCAGGTCGACCGCGACGAGCTCTTCTACTGCATGGCCCGCGGTCTCTCCCGCGGCGAGGCCGAGCGCCTGATCGTGCGCGGCTTCTACCAGGAGATCTTCGACCGCATCGAGTTCGAGCCGGTGCGCGAGGCGCTGCAAACGGCGCTCGAAGCCCGCATCCCCGAGTAGCTCAGCAGCCCCTCGGTACGATGAGAGCGTGGCTGT
>JAICVP010000033.1 GCA_025935275.1 Thermoleophilia bacterium | reverse complement strand
GAGCCCGAAGGCGCACACTCCGCACACGCGGCTTGCCGACCGCCCCGCGACGCCCGCTGTGGTCGTCGCCACCGGCTCGCACTCCAACGCCGGCGGCCAGGGCACGGGCAAGGGCCACGGGAAGGCCTGGGCGGGGAACCATTCTCGGGCGAACGGCAAGGGCAAGGCCCAGCACGCGAACCACGGCCACCAGCCCAAGCCGCCCCAGCCGGCCAAGTCGAACGCACCGAGCGCCCCCCCGGGCCAGGTGAAGTCGGGTTCGAACGGCAGGAGCGCGTCGGCTCCCGCGCTCGGGAGGAGCAAGAACCACTAGCTTCCTCGCTTCACTTCGTATAGCGTGGTCGCTTCAAAAAGGAAAGCGCCAGGAAGAAGGGAGAGTGCGATGGCGGTTCGCGAGGAAGTGCTCGAAGCCAACCGAAGCTATGCGGAGAGCTTCGACAAGGGCGACCTGGCCACACCGCCCGCGCGGCGGCTCGCAGTCGTCACGTGCATGGATGCACGCCTCGACCCGGCGAAGTTCCTCGGGCTCCGGGAAGGCGACGCGCACGTGATCCGCAACGCGGGCGGCGTCGTCTCCGACGACGCGCTCCGCTCGCTCATCATCTCCCACTGGCTGCTCGGGACCGAAGAGGCGCTGGTGATCGCACACACCGGCTGCGGGATGCTCACCTTCACGAACGACGACATCCACGCCAAGCTCGCCGACGAGGCCGGAGCCGATGCCAGCGGAATCGACTTCCTCCCCTTCCCGGACCTCGACGACAGCGTGCGCGCTAGCGTCGAACGGATCCGGAGCACTGACCTCCTGCCCGACGGCTTCGGCGCGACGGGCTACGTGTACGACTGCTCGACCGGCGAGCTGCGCGAAGTCGTCTAGACGCTACTTCGCGGACTCGTACCGCTCGGCGACGGCGTCCCAGTCGACCACGTTCCACCACGCCTCGAGGTAGTCGGGCCGCCGGTTCTGGTACTTGAGGTAATAGGCGTGCTCCCACACGTCGATCCCGAGCAGCGGCGTGTCGGAGTTCATGACCGGGCTGTCCTGGTTCGGCGTGGAAACGACCGCGAGGCCGGTGCCGTCGTGGATGAGCCAGGTCCAGCCTGAGCCGAACCGCTTCACGCCTGCGTCGTTGACGGCCTTCTTGAGGTCGTCCACCGAGCCGAAGGTGTCGGCGATCGCATCCGCGAGCGCGCCGCTCGGCTCCCCGCCTCCCTCCGGGGACATGGTCTGCCAGAAGAGGGAGTGGTTCGCGTGGCCACCGCCGTTGTTGCGCACCGCGGCGCGCTTCTCCTCGGGAATGACGTCGAGCGCGGCGAAGATGTCTTCGAGCGACCGCTCCGCCCATTCCGTGCCCTCGAGCGCGGCGTTCAGGTTGGTCACGTACGTGGCATGGTGCTTGGAGTGATGGATCTCCATCGTCTGCGCGTCGATCGTCGGCTCGAGCGCGTCATAGGCGTAGGGGAGCTGGGGCAGCTCGAAAGGCATGGGGTCTCCTCAGGTCGGTACCGCAGTCTAGGCAGCGGCGTCTGCGAAGGGCGGCTTGCGTGCGCGGCCGTTCAGGCTCATGACCATGCGCGTACCGCCGCCCTCGGCCGGCTCCGCGGTTACCTGGCCGCCGTGCGACTCCGCAACCTGCCTGACGATGGCCAGACCGAGCCCGGAGCCGGGCAGCCCGCGCGCCGAGCTCGCGCGGTAGAAGCGGTCGAAGATGTACGGCAGGTCGGCGGCATCGATTCCGGGCCCGTGGTCTCGCACGACCACCTGCCCATCCTGGACGGCGACCTCGACCTCGCCGCCGGGCGGGCTCCACTTGGCGGCATTGTCGAGGAGGTTGGCGACCGCACGCTCGATGCTTGCCGGGACGCCGTGCACGACCGACTCTTCGAGCTCTGCAACCACATGGACATCGGGCCGGTTGCGGCGGGTGCGCTCGATCGCGTCGGCGGCGAGCAGGTCGAGCCGCACGTCCTCCGCCTCGCCCGGCTCGAGCTCTCCCCGCGCGAGCTCTGAAAGCTCGGCGACAAGGGTGGTCATCTCGTTCAGCTGCTCGAGGATGTCGTGGAGAAGCCGCTGTCGCTCCTCTTCGGGCAGCTCCCGCCCGCCGGCGAGCACTTCGACGTTCGTCCGCAGGCTCGTGAGCGGCGTACGCAGCTCGTGGGAAGCGTCGCCGACGAGCTGCTGCTGCGCCCGCGTGGATTCCTCCAGGGCGGCAAGCATGGTGTTGAAGCTTCCGGCCAGGCGGCTGAGCTCATCCGTCCCCGTTGCATCGATCCGCTCGGAGAGGTCGCGCGTCTCCGTCACCTTCTCCGTCGCGCCGGTCAGCCGTCGTACGGGTGCGAGCGCGGTGCGCGCGACCGCCAGGCCGAGAGCGGCCGCGAGCGCGATTCCGATCGCAGCGATGAGGAGGAGGTACGTGCGGATGCGCGAGAGCGAGTGGTCGACCTCGGTCAGCGGGCGCGCGATCTGGATCGCAAAGCCCTCCTGGAAATAAGGGACCGTGATCACGCGCATGTGCACGCCCGCCACGTCGGTGTCCGAGAGGTAGCCCTCTCGCTCGCGGCTCGCAACTGCGCGAACCTCGTCGTCGACCGGCAGCTCGACGGTCTCGTTGGGCAGGCGGATCGTCTCGCCGTCCGCGCTCACCACCTGGAAGTACCCCGGCGCCCCTCCGAGCTGAGGGCCGGGCTCGAGGAAGACCTGGTCGCCGGACTGGAACCCGCGGAGCGGCTCGTTCTGCACCTGGGCGGCTCGCTCTCGCAGCGCCGAGTCGAGCGTGCCGCGCAGCTCGCTGCGGACGACGACGTAGACCGTCACCGAGGCGAGGACGACCGCGAGGGCAACGGCCGCCGCCGCGGCGATTGCGAGGCGCGCCCGGAAGCTCACTGTTCGCGCAGGGCGTAGCCCACGCCACGGACCGTCTGGATCAGCCGTGGCTTGCCGCCCGCCTCTGTCTTTCGACGCAGATACCCGATGTAGACGTCGAGCGAGTTCGACCCGAAGCCGAAGTCGTAGCCCCAGACACGCTCGAAGATGACCGACCGGGTGAGCACCTGGCGCGGGTTGCGCATGAAGAGCTCGAGTAGGGAGAACTCCGTGCGCGTGAGCTCGATCGCGTCCCCGTCGCGTGTCACCTCGCGAGTCCCCGGGTCGAGCTCGAGGTCGCCGAAGGAGAGTCGCACGCTCCCGTCCTCGTGGCTCCGACGCAGCAGGGCGCGTACGCGCGCGAGGAGCTCGTCGAGCGCGAAGGGCTTCGTGAGGTAGTCGTCGGCCCCCGCGTCGAGACCGGCCACGCGGTCGTCCACCTCCACGCGCGCGGTCAGCATCAGAATCGGGAGCCGGCTTCCGTCACGCCGCACCCGCCGCGCCACCTCGAGGCCGTCGAGACCGGGCATGAGGACGTCGAGGATCATCGCGTCGGGCTCGCCGTTCGCCTGGAGTGTCTCGAGCGCTGCGAGCCCGTCGTCGGCGAGCTCGATCTCGTAGCCCTCGAGCTCGAGGGCGCGGCGGAGCGACTCACGCACCGCCCGTTCATCGTCCACGACCAGGATCTTCACGGCTTCATTGTGCGCTCCGAGTCTGAAAAGAGCCTAAGAGCGCGTTCTTAGAGAGTTCTTAGGCGCGTTTCAGGTTGGTCTTAGGCGGCGCTGGTCGCATGGAGGCAACGGATAACGAAAGGACTCGAAATGAAGCGTCTCCCCTCCCGCAGCCTCAAGATCGCCGCCGCCGGCGCCGCAGCCGTCGTGCTCGGCGCGGGCGGCGGCGTGGCTGCCTACGAGGTCGCCTCCGGAACGGCGACCCAGACCGTCATCCGCCAGGTGACGGTGACCGACTCTCAGCCCGCCTCTAACAGCTCTGCGCTCAGCGTGAGCGCTCTCTACGACCGTGTCCACAAGGGCGTCGTCACGATCACCGTCGAGACGCCGCAGGGCCAGGCCCTCGGCTCCGGGTTCGTGATCGACAGCGAGGGCCACATCGTCACGAACGACCATGTGGTCGACGGCGCGACCTCGATCTCCGTCGAG
The DNA here is from genome assembly GCA_025935275.1 of Thermoleophilia bacterium. Classification (GTDB taxonomy): domain Bacteria; phylum Actinomycetota; class Thermoleophilia; order Gaiellales; family Gaiellaceae; genus DATEOR01. Next base: position 8,651 of record JAICVP010000033.1, on the reverse strand, counting down.
TTCTCGGACGGCTCGACCTATGACGCCGAGCTCGTCGGGACCGATGCGTCCACCGACATCGGCGTGATCAAGGTCTCCGCTCCCAGCTCGGTGCTCCAGCCCCTCGAGCTCGGCGATTCGAGCGCTGTGCAAGTCGGCGACTCCGTCGTCGCCATCGGCAGCCCGCTCGGCCTCAACGAGACCGTGACGAGCGGAATCGTGAGCGCCCTGCACCGGACGATCACCTCGCCCAACAACTTCTCCATCAGCGACGCGATCCAGACGGATGCCGCCATCAACCACGGCAACTCGGGCGGGCCGCTCCTGAATCTCGAAGGCGACGTCATCGGCATCAACTCCCAGATCGAGAGCGATTCGGGCGGAAACGACGGCATCGGCTTCGCCGTCCCGTCGAACACCGTCGAGTCGGTCGTCTCGCAGCTCCTCGCCACCGGCAAGGTCGAGCACGCCTACCTCGGCGTTGGCATCGCCACCATCACCGAGGCCCTGTCCTCCCAGCTCGACCTGCCGGCCGGCGTGGAAGTCACGCAGGTGACCCCCGGCGGCCCGGCCGACGAGGCCGGCTTGAAGGCAGCCGACGCGACGAGCATCGTCGGCGGCCAGGAATTCCCGACCGGCGGCGACATCATCACCGCCGTCGACGGGAAGTCCGTCGCCACTTCCGAAGAGCTCCAGAGCGCCATCGGCTCCATGAAGCCCGGCGAGACCGCCTCGATCACGTACTCCCGCGACGGCTCCGAGCACACGGTTCAGGTGACGCTCGGAACGCGTCCTTCCTAGCTCGGGGCCGCCGCTACACTAGGGGCGCCCCCACGGGGGCGCCCCGCCGACGTAGCTCAGCTGGTAGAGCACTTCACTCGTAATGAAGGGGTCCCCGGTTCGAGTCCGGGCGTCGGCTCTTTCCATTTGCAGGCACTTCCTCTCTGGAAATCGGCGCCGTCGGTATCGGCGCGAACACCAGGCGAACACCAGGCTTCTCGACCGAGTCGCCGCAGCCTGTTCGCTTCCTCACCTCGAGCATGGGGGAACCCTGGAGGCTCCCCCGTGGAACTTGATGTGAGACGTCTGCTAAGTCGCGACGCCGATAGCGATCCGGCTCTCGTCCGAATGCTCTCCGTCGCGTCTTCGATAGAGATTGGGCAGGAAGTTCTCGAAGGAACCGACCTCTTCGACGTTGTGCTTGATCCACGCATGCCCCTTGGCCTCGGGGAAGAGGATGGGGACGACGACCTTGCGGAACAGCCAGGAGCCCCGCTCGCGGGGAACGATCAGGGCGTTCTCATAGAGCGTGCCGCCGCCGACCTCCCGGAAGGTGTACTCCATGCGGGCGAGAGAGACTCCGTGGCTTACGGGGTTATGTACGAACCCCTCCTCATCGAGCTTTTCAATCGTTGAGACGACGTCGATCTTGTAGTGAGGGTTACGGCCGAGGCATTCAATGATGTGGATCTTTGCCCCTGGGCCAATCCCTCCGTCGGGTAGGCGCTGTGCGTAACTGACGGACACGTGGTCGAACGGATGCCACACGCGGTAGCGATTGAGCATCTGCCCTTCCACTTCCACATCACCTTCTAGGTGGCTGAACCACCATGCGAGCATCGCCGGCGTAACGCCCTTGATGACGTCGTGCTTGATCCAGAACTTGAGTCTTCCATCAGGGAGAACCTCGGATCCCGCGCTCGCCGAAGAGACTGGCTTGAGCTCCCACGGAAGCGACAGCGGTTCAGGAAGAGTGGCGCTCATCTCGAGCTCCTTTCTCGCGATTGACGCACCTCACGCTACGCCCGTGTTGAGACCATCGAATCGACCGCTCCCCTAGTTGGATCCCTAGGGTCGTCCGCTACGAACACCCTTGGTGTTCGGATTACGATCGGGCACATGCTCTTGGGACGACGGGCCGAGTTCGACGCGATCGACGGGCTTCTAGATGACGTGCGTGCTGGCCACGGCGGGGCGCTAGTGCTGCGTGGTGAGGCCGGCGTTGGCAAGTCAAGCCTTCTCGGCTATGCGCGTGATCACGCAGCGGACATGAGGGTCTTGAAGGTTCTAGGAATCGAATCGGAGTCCGAGCTGCCGTTCGCGGCCCTCCATCAGCTCCTGCTTCCATGCTTGAAAAGCACTGAACAACTCCCAACGGCGCAAGCTGGCGCGATCCGGGCAGCGCTCGGCATTTCCGACGGCCACTCGGATCGCTTCCTCGTTGGGCTGGGAACTCTCGGGTTGCTGTCCGAGATCGCGAGCGAGAAGCCCGTGCTCTGCCTCGTCGACGACTCGCAGTGGCTCGACCGCGAGTCGGCTGGGGCGCTTTTGTTCGCCGCGAGAAGGCTCGTAGCCGAGGGCGTAGGGATCCTTTTTGCGACTCGGGACAGTCCAGACTTTGGATCGGACCTTTCGAGTATCTGGATCGCGCCTCTATCCGAGTCGGATGCGCGAGTTCTGCTCGCCGATCGTCATCCGGGCCTCGACTCCGCCGCCCAAGACCGTGTCATTGAAACCGCTGCCGGAAATCCCCTCGCCTTGATCGAGTTTCCAGCGCGACTTGGCACTTTCGCCGGAAGTCCAGATTCGGCTGCCAGCGCGATCGAGCGCGCGTATCTCCATCGCCTGTCCGACCTACCGCCGCAGACGCGAAAAGTGCTCCTGATCGCTGCAGGGGCAGAAACCGGAGAGCTTGCGTGGATCGCTCGGGCAGCTGCCTTGCTCGGTTTGGAGATCAACGCCGTCGCCCCCGCCGAGGAAGCCGAGGTCATCACGGTGGATGCAGGCACCCTACGTTTCCGGCATCCCTTGATTCGCTCGGCGGTTTACACGAGTGCACCCTCAAGCGAGCGGCGACGCGTTCATGAGGCCCTCGCGACAACCTTGGACGACGAACAAGAAGATCGTCGCGCTTGGCATCGCGCAGCCGCCGCACTGGGACCTGACGAAAACCTCGCCGCCGAGCTCGAGCGGGCGGCGGTCCGGGCGAGTCGGCGCACTGGTCTCGGCGCGGCATCTGTGGCGCTCGAGCGCGCGGCGTCTCTCTCTCCGCGCGAAGACGCGAGGGCACGGCGGTTAGTCGCCGCAGCCGAAGCGGCCTGGCAGGCGGGCGACGTGAGGCGGTCGCAGGAGCTCCTTGGTCAAGCGCATCCACTCGATGACCCCCTTCTACGAGCAGAGCGAGCTCGCTTGCAGGGTGTCATCAGCGCGCAAGCGGGCCGGCCCGGCGACGCGACCTTGTTGCTGACAGACGCTGCTTCCGAGTTGGCGGCCATCTTCCCCCAGCGAAGCCTCCAACTAGCGGCGCTCGCTGCCGAAACGGCGTGGTTCGCGGGCGACTCAACAAACCTCAGTCGACTCGCCGACATGGTGATGTCGCTAGAGGGGGAAGGCACCGAGGAATCACGATTCGAGCTCGCCTACATCGAGGGTCTCAGCGCACTGTTCCGGCCTGAGGCCCACCACGCGTTCGGACCGCTCTCAGAGGCGACCGGCTCATCTAGCGCGATCTCCGAGAGTCGGATGCTGAGTTGGGCAGGTGACTGTGCCGATTTGATCGGTGACGCTGTTCGCGCCTATGAGCTTCACGCCCAGGCTGTTGCGCGTGCGCGCGAGGAGCGGGCCATTGGCGACCTTGTCCACGGGCTGTACGTGCTTGCGCGCTCGGAACTCGAACTTGGGAGGCTTTCGGCGGCAACGGCAGATGCCACCGAAGGGCTTCAGCTCGGGCGGGAGATGCATGAGCCTGGAGTGGCTGCTCACCTGGCCGCGGTACTGGCACGGATCTCCGCACTTCGGGGAGAGCTGGAGGCCTCTCGCGTTCTAGCGGCTGAGGCTCTCGAGCAGGCGATCCCGAATGGGCTTAGCTTAGCTACGTCGGAGGCGTCCCTTGGCCTGGCCGAGCTCGATCTGGCTCTCGGGAATCCGGCCGATGCCCTTGAGCGCCTAGAGCCTCTGACAACACTTTCGGGTCATCCGGCTTACCGGGTCAAGGTAGTCCCCACGATCGTGGAGGCCGCCGTGAGAGCAGGTCAGCCGGCTCGAGCAACTGAACCTTTCGCAGCAGCGGCTGCTTGGGCGGAGCACACCAAGGGTCCCAAGCTGGTTGCGCAGGTCGCCCGGTGTCGCGCTCTTCTCGCCCGCCCACAGTCGGCCGAAGGCGACTTCGAAGAAGCGTTGCGGCTTCACGCCGAGTGTCGAATCCCGCTCGACCTCGCGCGTACAGAGCTTTCCTATGGCGAGTTCCTACGCCGTGCGAAGCGAAGAAGAGAGGCACGCACTCACCTTCGTATGGCCGTCGAGCTGTTCGAGGCGGTCGGTGCACCAGTTCTGGCTAATCGCGCGGCGGCAGAACTTCGGGCGACCGGCGAGACGGCTCGGAGGCGCGACCCGAGCACGCGAGAAGACCTGACTCCGCAAGAACTCCAGATCGCGCGGCTGGTCGCGGGAGGAGCGTCCAATCGGGATGTCGCCGCCCAACTCTTCTTGAGCCCGAAAACGATCGAGTATCACCTGCGCAAGGTGTTCCAGAAGCTGGGGATCGCAGCGCGAACTGACCTCAGTCGAATTGAGCTAGAGGAAGATCTAGCCGCGCCTGGTTAGAGCTCGCCGGACACCGAGTTTCCGGCGAGACTAGGGCTTGGCTTAGGGGCGCTCCCGATTCGACGGCTTCCCCTGCGCGTGAGGCTGTCCTCGATGGCATGCGAGCGAAGTGACTCCACCTTTGCCCGCTTCGGTCCACAGGACGAAAGGATCAGCGATGACGCTCCAGATTCGACCATCTCAAGGCCAAGCCAGGGCTCAGTTGCCTTCACAGCCTCTGGAGGACGCCGGCGCGACGATTCGGGCTGAGAGGCGTCGCCTGCGAATGACGTGGAAGCGGGCTCTCCTTGCTTTCACGCTGCTTGTAATCGGTGCTATCGCCGCACTGTCGGCCTACTCCTACCGACCCGACCTCTCAGCTGGCGAAGTTGAGCAGCGGTACGCGACTGTCGATTCTCGGTTCGTTCGGGTTGACGGGGTGCGTGTTCATTACATCGACGTCGGGACCGGAAAGCCGATCGTCCTGATCCACGGTTCAAATTCCAGCCTTTTCGACTGGCAGGGATGGACTACCGAGCTTCGCCGTGACTTCCGTGTCATTGCCCTCGATCTTCCGGGGCACGGGCTGACGGGCCCAGGCCCCGCGAAGCGTTACACGTATATCGATCAAGCCCGCTTCGTCGATGACTTCACCCGCTCCATCCGGCTTCCTAGCTACAGCGTGGCGGGAAACTCGATGGGCGGAAGCGTCGCCTGGCATCTCGCCCTCATGGAGCCGACGCGAGTCGAGAAGCTCATCCTGGTTGATTCGGTAGGGCTCCCGCGCGAAGAGCCGCGGCCGTTGATGTTCCGGATGTACGAGTGGCCCGTCGTCGACCGGCTTCTGACCGTCTTTACGCCACGAGAAAGCGTCGCCATGGCATTGCATGACGCGTTTGGTGATCCCGACCGGGTGACCGACGAGGAGATTGATCGGACGTGGACCCTTCTTCGGCGCGAGGGCAACCGAGAGGCCACGAGGCTCCGACTGCAACAGCAGGGTGATAGCGATGGGTGGGAATCGCGGCTACCGAGTCTGAATATGCCTACGCTCATCCTTTGGGGAGCGAATGACGACTGGGTCCTGCCGAAATACGGACACCGCTTCCAAGCGTTGATCCCGAACGCGCAGCTCATCACCTACCCTGGGCTTGGACATCTGCCCATGCTCGAGAGCCCCGAGGCGACCTCTCGTGATGCACGCACCTTTCTCCTCGCTGGGAGGGGCTGAGCGCAAGACTCTTTGACGCGTCCCGCCAGCGTTCGCGCACGCTCGACCGCGTGAAACAGGCTCAATTCCTGTCGTGCACCTCCAAGGCTTCCGCCAGGAGTCCAGACGTAGCCGTTCGGACTCCTGGCGGTCGCAACTTCCGCTTCGATGCGGCTGTGGGAGTGTCAGGGACTCCGTTCGAGGAGTGCGGCATCGAAGAGGTCGATGACGCGGCGCTCGTACTCGTTAGGTCGCTCGCGGATCGCGGCGGTGTGATTGACATCAGGGAGTTCCCAAAGCTCGTAGGGCTCGTGGGCGGCTCCCGCGTAGATTCGATTGAAGCCGAGCTCCACTGGGAGGTTCCCTCCGGTCGAGATCAGCAGTAGAGGGGTTGGGGAGACCCTTGCCACCTGCTCTTTGAGCGGTTTCGCGGGTGAGGCTCCAGACAAGACGCGGGCTGCGGTGTACATCGCGAAATAGAAGGGCGGCCCTTCTGCCGCCTGGCCTTGGTTTCGGTAATCGGCGAACGATCCACCCGTCGCCCCGTCCGAAACGACGGCCTTCAGGCGTTTGTCTTGAGCCGCGACTTGGATTAGGACGTCGGCGCCCCTCGAGAGACCCAGGCCCCCGATGCGCTCGGGATCCACATCGGGACGCTGTTGCAAAAACGCGAGTGCGCCTGCGACGTCCTTTGGCCAATCCCACCCGAACCCGATGGGGCTACCTTCGCTCTCGCCCCGGCCACGTGCGTCGTAGACGAGAACGCCGTAACCGTGTCCGGCGAGGAGTTCCGCATGTGCGGTCGCTCCTGTCCGGTCGCCTCCTGCTCCGTGGACGATGATGACGGCCGCTCGGTTCCGGGAGGGGTGGTACCAGCCGGAGAGCTCGAGCCCGTCGGATGACGGGAACGAAACGGCTTGGTAGTAGGCGTTCGGCGGAGACCCGATCGGCTCGCGGTACTTATGGGTGACGATAATCGCCATGCTCGTCGGGAAAACGAAGCCGTAGAAGACGAGTAGTCCAGCGCCAAGCGCGATTACGCGGATGACCCAACGACGCTTGCGCGTGCTCGTACGCTCCCCACGGTGTCGCCAGGGAATCCAGAACGAAAGCGCGATCAACACCATCCCGGCTGCGAACGCAAGGACGCCAGTGACGTCGCTGTCGGATGGGCCGAGCTTGAAGATGTGGATGAGGTGAAGGGTGCCATTCACCGTCGCGAGGGAACCGAAGACGAATGCGACACCTGCGCGGAGACCGGGACGAAGCGATGGAAAGGCAAGGAAGGCAGACACGGCAATCACGACGCTGAGAAGGCCGGCGAGCCAGTGCTGGTTCCATGGAACGCCGGGCTGCCGGTCGAAGAACGCGTCGTCAAGAGCGTGCAGAAGAGCGATCGCGGTCGCGACGCGAAACACGGCTGCTTCCGCGCCTTCGCTAGTGGTGATGGCGCGGAGGCCGGCCACGTCTGAGGTTCCATGGTCCTGGGCCCAGGCCCGCGGCTTGAAGGTGGAAAGTGTCATCGAAGAACCTCCTAACGAGACGACGTTCGAGTCACGTCACTCTCGGCTCCGAGAGATTCCGTCGAATCAGCCGACCGGCTAGCGTGTTCGTCTGGGCGGCTAGGCTGCTTCGCGGGCGCCGGGGATGCTTCCTTCGGCGACCATCCGAATCAGATCGCTTCGTGAGGCGATCTCGAGCTTGATGAAGACCTTGCGCAAGTGGTATTGCACGGTCTTCGGACTGAGGAAGAGGGCAGCTGCCGTTTCGGGATTGGTTTTCCCCTGCGAAACCAGGCGGACGATTTGGAGTTCTTGAGGCGTCAGGTCGTCGCGGGTCGAATCGGTTCGCTTGCGAGCGGTCGCCCCCGTCGCCCTGAGCTCAGCGTTCGCACGGGCAGCCCAGAGCCGGGCGCCGAGGGCGTCGAGAGTCTCAGCCGCTTCACGGAGGAGGACGCGGGATTCGCTCTTTCGCCGCGTCCGCCGGAGGTGCTCGCCGTAGAGAAGCTGCGTGCGCGCCGTCTCAAACGGGACTGAATAGGTCTCATGAAGGTTCAGCGCCGATTGGTAAAGCGCGTCGGTCTCGGCCTCGGAACGGGCGATCAGGGCCCGCGAGCGAGCGATTAGCGGTCGCGCCCAGTGCAGTTCGCCCTCCTCGACCCATTGCTCGAACGCGGCAAGCTGTTTGGCCGGCGAGGCTGCCCGATTGGCGCGTACCGCAACCTCGACGTAAAGCGGTACGGAATAGAGCGCGTACGGTTGGTGTAGGCGCTCGTCTTCCAGGCCTACAGATGTCACCAGGCGCTCAAGCGCCTCCTCTGCGCGGCCCTGTGCCAGGTCGAGTTCAGCGAGTGCCCGGGCGGTACCGGCTAGTGCGACAGCGAGGCCGCGTGGCCTCGCGAGCTCCATGGTCTGGCGCGCGTACTCCTCCGCCTCCTCGACCTTCCCCCTGAAGGCGGCGAGCGCCGTCAACGTCGAGAGCGCTCCGGCAGCGACGACTTGCTGGCTGGTCTCGTTCGCGAGCCGAAGGCTCTCGTCGGCATCGGCTTCGGCCGCTTCGAGGTTCCCGAGGCGGCGTTCGACGCCGGCTAAAAGGTGCAGGGCGAAGGGCAGTGAACCGACCGCGCCCTCGGACCTAGCGACCGTCACAGCCTTCTTGAGCAGGTTGAACGTTCGACGGTCCTCGCCGAGGAACATCGCAGCCGTCCCCGACCAAACCAGGAGGCGTGGGTCAGAGACGTCGTTTCCGAGACGCGCCGCCTGATCCAACGGTCTTTTAGCGCCTGAGCGATCCCCGCTGGCGATTGCGGTGAAGCCGCGGAGGAGGCCGATCATGATCTCTTCCTCCGGGGTGTTCCCGGTGGCGAAGGTCTGTCCCCACT
>JAICVP010000218.1 GCA_025935275.1 Thermoleophilia bacterium | reverse complement strand
GCCGGCAGGTTGGTCACGCGGCCTTCGAGCGTCCGCGGGGGCGGGAAGTCGACACTCAGTCCGTCGATGCACAGCTGATGGAGGCGCTGCGGCCCGGTGAGGTCCTTGAGGCGGTGGTCGCCGAGGTCGCGGAAGGTCAGGCCGTCCAGCGTCTCCGGGAGGAGGTCCCGCGTCGTCTGCGAGAGGAGAACCTGCTCGCCGTGGGCAGCAGCCGCAACGCGCGCGGCCCGATGCATGTCGAGCCCGACGTAGCCGTCGGGAGTCGGCGTGGGTTCGCCGGTGTGAAGGCCGATGCGTACCCGGACCGTCGCGTCGGCCGGCCAGCTGTGCGCCGCGAGGGCGCGCTGGGCGTCGGCTGCTGATGCCGCTGCGTCGGCCGCGTTCGTGAAGACGACGAAGAGCGCGTCGCCCTCGGCGCCGAGCTCGATGCCGCCGTGCGCCGAGAACGTCTCGCGAAGGATGCGGTTGTGCTCGCCGAGGACGCCTGGCCAGCGTGCGCCCAGGCGCTCGGCCAGGACCGTCGAGCCTTCGATGTCGGTGAAGAGCAGCGTGACGGTGCCCGACGGGAGCTCCAACTCGGCGAGAGGCTATCGCTCCGGCGAACCCCTAGCGCGCCTTCGCGGTGAGGGGAACGCCCGGCCGGGCAAACCGCCCCTCCTCGTTTAGGGCGGGCCCCACCGGGTACCCGCTGGACTCACGCATTAACGAGGAGGGGTTTATGAGCAACACGATGGATCAAACGAGCCAGCAGGAGGGGCTCACGGAGCAGGCATCCGCGAAGGTCGAGGAAGCCGCTTCGAAGGCTCAGGACAAGGCGTCCGAACTGCGCGAGCAGGGCTCGATGCGGCTCCGCGAGCAGGTCGACCAGCGCTCGACCGAGGTCGGGACGCAGGTGAGCTCGCTGGCCGAGGCGCTTCGGCGCAGCGGCACCGATCTTCAGAACGAGGGGAACGACAAGGCCGCGCAGCTCACGAGCCAGGTCGCCGATCGCCTCGAGGGGCTCGGCAGCTACCTGCAGCGGATGAGCGGTGACGAGGTCATGAGCGACGTCGAGAGCTTCGCCCGCAGGCGGCCCTGGATGCTCGCGGGAGTGGGACTTCTCGCCGGTGTCGCAGCGTCTCGCTTCATGAAGGCATCGTCCGAGAAGCGCTACGACGAAAGCCGCGCGCTGAGCCAGACGGGGTACTCCACGTCTCAGGTGTCGGCCGGCGCTTCGCAGTCCTAGGGCGGGCGTCATGGCAACGGATAACCACACGGAGAACGATTTGCGCGAGCGTCCGATCGGCGAGGTCGCCAAGAGCCTCACGTCGGACCTCTCGCTGCTTCTCCGCCAGGAGATCGACCTGGCAAAGGCCGAGATGACGGACAAGGGTCGCACTGCTGCGCCCGGTTTGGGGATGTTCGGCGGCGCCGGCATCGTCGCGCTCTGCGCGGCGGGCGCGCTCACGGCGTTCCTGATCCTCGTCCTCTCGATGTTCCTGCCCGAGTGGGCGGCAGCGCTCATCGTCGGCGCCGTCCTCGCGGCGGTCGCCTACGTGCTCGTACAGCAGGGCAAGGAGCGAGTCGCGGACGCGGGGACGCCAGTGCCAGAGCAAACCATCGAAACAGTTAAGGAGGACGTGGAATGGGCCAAGACCCGAGCGTCATCCGCGCGGAAATAGAGGAGACGAGGGGGCGGGTCGGCGACGAAGTCGACGCGCTCAGCTACAAGACCGACGTCGGCGCGCGCATGGGTGACTACGTAGACGAGAAGAAGGAAGCCGTGAAGTCGAAGGTCACGGGCGCGAAGGACGCCGTCACCGGGGTCGTCCCGTCCAGCGGGACGATCAAGCGGGGCGCGACCGAGGTGCGCACGACGGCCGAGCGGAACCCGCTTGGCCTGGTCATCGGCGGCGCGGCTGTCGGCTTCGTCATCGGCACGCTCATCCCGCAGACGCGGGTGGAGAACGAGCAGATGGGCGATGTGTCCGACCGCCTGATGGATGCCGCGAAGTCGACCGCCAGTGAGGCCGTCGACCGTGGGAAGCAGGTTGCGGGCGAGGCGGCCACGGCCGCTCTCGACACCGCGAAGGAATCCGGCCGCGAGCAGGGTGAGGAGCTGAGCTCCACGCTCAAGGAACGCACGAACGGCTGATTGCCTTCCACGGGGTGGCCGCTCTCAGGGGCGGTCACCCCGAAACCGCCTTTCGGGCGGAGCGGGTAGCGTGTCTCCGCCGTGACCGACAAGGCCGAGCACCTCACCCCCGCCCAGAAGACTCAGCTCGAGGCCGAGCTGGCCGAGCTCGAGGGCCCCAAGCGCGCCGAGATCGTCGACGCGATCAAGACCGCGCGCGGCTTCGGCGACCTCTCCGAGAACTTCGAGTACCACGCCGCAAAGAACGAGCAGGGCCTGCTCGAGCGCCGGATCACCATCCTCCGCGACCGTCTGCAGCGCGCCGTCCTGGTCGACGAGAAGGCAGCCGCGGCGAGCTCGCAGGTCGCCGTCGGCTCACAGGTCTCCATCGAGCTCGACGACGGCGAGACCATGGACGTCGAGATTTCGAGCGTCGGCGGCGTCTCACCTGACTCACCCCTCGGCAAGGCCCTGCTCGGCGCGAAGGTCGGCGACGAGGTCGTCGTCGCGGCGCCGCGGGGCGAGTGGCGCGCGAAGGTCATCTCAGTCGGCCGTTGATGCATCGGCCGCTCGGCGGCAAAGATGACGCAAATGAACTAGTTTGCGCCGCCTCGCCGAGCCCGAAGCTGAGGAGATGCTCGCCTGGTCTCAGGATTTCGGCACCCTCCAGCCCATCCTCTTCGAGGTGGCCGACTTCGCCCTTTGTCTGCAGCTCTTCAAGCGCCTGGAAGGAGCTTGGCCAGTGCGGCTCGTCGGACGCACCGAGGCCCGCTTCGTCGCCGTCGACGTGCAGCCCGGCGACGATGATCGGCTGGAAGAGCTCTTGGACACCGTCGCGCACTGGGCTGCGGAGGTCGGTCTCCATTCGGTGCGCTACCACGTCGGCGACACGATGTCCGAGGTGTTCGCCTCGGACTAGGCGCCGAGCGCCGCGCGGGCAGCGTCGTCGAACCGCGTGAGCTCGAAGGGTACGAGCTCCCGGATTCGCTCCTCCGTGGCCACCGTCGGGTTGCGAAGCCCTTCGACCAGAGGTCGCGCGACATCGGCGCGGGCCGGCGTGACGAGCTCGATCCAGAGCGCCGAGAGCCACGGAGTCAGCACGGGCACCTCGATCAGATAGGGGGCCTTGCCCTTGAGGCGGCTGATGCGGCTGATCATCTCCGCGTAGCTCATGACGTCGGGCCCCGCGACGTCGTAGGTCTGGCCGAACGCCGCCCCGTTCCCGCACACTCCGGCGAGGTAGCGGACGACGTCGTCGAGCGCGATCGGCTGCGTCGGCGTCTTCGCCCAGCGCGGGAGGATCATCGCCGGCAGACGGTCGACCAGCGCGGCGATCGTCTCGAAGGCCGCGCTGCCTTCGCCCACGACCATGCCGGCGCGGAGCGTCGTCACGGGCACCGGGCCGGCCGCGAGCCGCCCCTCGGTCTCGCGGCGGCTGCGGAGATGCGGAGAGAGATCGTCCGAGTCCTCGCCCAGGCCCCCGAGATAGACGATCTGCTGCAGGCCGGCCCGCTCCGCAGCCCCGGCGAACGTGTCGGCGTTTCGCCGCTCGCGTTCCTCGAATCCGGCGGTACCGAGGGAGTGGACGAGGTAGTAGGCGACGTCGGCATCTTTCAGGGCGCGGTCGAGGCTGTCGGCCTC
>JAICVP010000322.1 GCA_025935275.1 Thermoleophilia bacterium | reverse complement strand
TCCCGACCATCGGCTCGCAGGAGTACTTCGGGATGGTGCTGGCCAAGGACAGCCCGCTCACCGAGTGCGTGAACGAGGCGCTCGCCCACCTGAAGGACTCCGGCGAGCTGGCCCAGATCCAGCAGACTTGGCTGTCGGACAAGGCCAGCGCTCCCGTCCTCCAGTAGCGCCAGAGTTCTAGCGTCATGGAAGGCGATCGCCGCTCGAGGATCCTGGGCGGGATGAGCGGGGACGCGCGCAGCGTCACGATCGCGCTCGCCAGCACCGTCGTGTTCTTCGCGGTCCTCGCCCTCGTGATCACGAACTCGCCGGGCTGGCCCGAGGTCAAGACCGCCTTCTTCAACCGGGAGGTCTTCAGCGACGCGTTTCCGGAGGTGCTCCGGGCCTTCTGGCTCAACATCAAGATCTTCTGCGTCGCCGAGGTCTTCATCCTCGTGTTCGCGCTCGTGATCGCGGTGCTCCGCAGCCTCCCCGGGCCGGTGTTCTTTCCGATCCGGGCGCTGGCGATCGTCTACACGGATTTCTTCCGCGGCATCCCGACGATCCTCCTCATCTTCATCCTCGGCTTCGGCGTGCCGGCGCTCGGCCTGTCGGGGGTTCCGACGTCCGCGCTCGTCTGGGCGACGGTGGCGCTGATCATCATCTACTCGGCCTACGTGGCAGAGGTGTACCGCGCCGGGATCGAGTCGGTGCACCCGAGCCAGGACGCAGCTGCGCGCTCGCTCGGCCTCTCGCGCGGACAATCACTGCGCTACGTCGTCATCCCGCAGGCGGTGCGCCGCGTCGTCCCGCCGCTCCTGAACGACTTCATCGGGCTGCAGAAGGACACCGCCCTCGTGGCGTTGATCGGCCCGGTCGAGGCCTTCCGCCAGGCGCAGATCGACACCTCGGCCACCTTCAACTTCACGCCCTACGTCGCCGCGGCGCTGATCTTCGTGGCGTTCACGATTCCCCTCGCGCGCCTGACCGACTGGCTCAACGAGCGCAGCCGTCGCCGCCGGCTCGCCGCGGGTATCGCGCCATGAGCTCGGCTCCTGCTCTCGTCCTGGAGGACGTCCACAAGTCCTTCGACAAGCGCGAGGTGCTGAAGGGCATCGATCTTTCGGTCGCCGAGCACGAAGTCGTCTGCCTCATCGGCGCATCCGGGTCCGGGAAGTCGACGCTCCTGCGTTGCGTGAACCTGATCGAGCCGATCGACCGGGGGAGGATTCTCGTCGGGGGGGACGAGGTGACGCGGCGGGGAGTCGACGTGAACCGGATCCGGCGCGGGATCGGGATCGTGTTTCAGTCCTTCAACCTCTTCCCGCACATGAGCGTGCTCGAGAACGTGACTCTCGGGCCGCGCAAGGCGCTCGGCCTGAGCCGGGCCGAAGCCGACGCGCAGGGAGTGGAGCTCCTCCGTCGCTTCGGCCTCGAAGACCGGCGCGACGACTACCCGGACCGTCTCTCCGGCGGCCAGCAGCAGCGCGTCGCGATCGTGCGGGCACTCGCCATGCAGCCCCAGCTGATGCTGCTCGACGAGGTGACCAGCGCCCTCGATCCCGAGCTTGTCGCCGAGGTGCTGAACGTCATCCGCGAGCTCGCCGAGGCGGGGATGACGATGGTGATCGCGACGCACGAGATGGGCTTCGCCGCGGACATCGCGAACCGCGTCTGCTTTCTCGACCAGGGCGTGCTCCTCGAGGAGGGCCCGCCCGAGCAGATCTTCCGCTCGCCCTCGAACCCGCGGACGCAGGAGTTCCTGCAGCGCATCATCGCCGCGGGCCGACTCTAGTATCGTCCGCCCATGGAGTACGCAGCCGTCCTCGGGCCGGACGATGTCCTCTCGGAGAGGCCCTTCACGGATGCGGCGAACACGATGCGCGAGGTCGAGGTGATGCGGCACATGCTCCTCCACGAGCGCGAGCGCGCCCTCGGCTGGGTCGACATCGACCCCGGAAACCACGTCATCAAGGAGCACGACGAGGAGGGCCACCGGCACCTGATCGTCATCCCCGACACGGGGCGGCTCCTGGAGACCGAGGACCTGACTGCGGTCGGCTTCTTCGGTAGCCCGCGGGACGACGTCGATCACGAGATCCTCTTCTCGCTGGAGGACGAGCTCATCGAGCGAATGGGCCACTACGGCGAGGCTGGGCTCCTGAGCTACTACGACGTCGAGCTCGTCAAGGGCGAGTACGGCAACCTCATCCTCTTCGCAACCCCCGACGTCCCGCCCGAGTGGTACCGGGACGAGG
>JAICVP010000174.1 GCA_025935275.1 Thermoleophilia bacterium | reverse complement strand
GGCGACATGGTCGGCGTCGCGAAGGCGCTGAACGACACCGCGCGCCAGACGAAGATCCTTACCGTCCGCGGCGGGCTCCTGCAGGGCAAGCCGATGAGTGCCGACCAGGTGCGCGACCTCGCGTCGCTCCCGCCGGCCGAGGTGCTGCGGGGCCAGGTGCTCGGTGCGATCGTGGCGCCGCTGAACGCGATCGCCGGTCTCATCAACGCACCGCTGCAGGACCTCGTCGGGCTGATCGATGCCCGTATCGAGCAGCTCGGCGGAGAGGAAGCGGAAGCAGCTCCAGAGGAAGCGGAGGCACCTCCAGAAGCCGACGCGGCCCCCGAGGCCGAGGCGGCACTGGAGGGCGAGGCAGCTCCGGAAGCCGAAGCACCCGCCAAAGAAGCACCCGAACCCGAAGCGCCCGAGGAAGAACCCTCCGGCACGGAGGAAGAGCCGGAAAGCACTGAAGAGCCAGCAAGCGAGGAGGCCGAGGAGGCCTCCGCGCCGGAAACAGAGTCCAAGGAGGAGTAATGGCAGCAACAGGAGTCGACAAGGTGTTCGACGAGCTCGGGAAGATGAGCGTTCTCGACCTCGTCGAGCTGAAGAAGAAGATCGAGGACGAGTGGGGCATCACGGCTGCCGCTCCGGTGGCTGTCGCCGCGCCCGGCGCGGCTGCGGCTGCGGGCGACGGCGCTGCCGCGGGCGGCGAGGAGCAGTCCGAGTTCGACGTCGTCCTCACGAACGCCGGCGACAAGAAGATCCAGGTGATCAAGGTCGTCCGCGCGATCACGAGCCTCGGCCTCAAGGAGGCGAAGGATCTCGTGGACGGGGCGCCCAGCCCGGTCAAGGAGGGCGTCGCCCGCGAGGAGGCCGAGTCGATCAAGTCGCAGCTCGAAGAGGCAGGCGGCGCGGTCGAGATCAAGTAGCTTCCGGCTGGTTGACAGCCGGCTGTTCCGAAGGGCCGCGGAGACGCGGCCCTTCGCCGTTCTCACCCTCTTTGGGGACGCGGACCTCCCCCTTCGTGTGGATCTTTCGAAGGGAACCGCATGTTTCTTCGAGACCCGGCATCTCAGCGTGTGACGAACACTCACTCCCGTGGAGGCATGTCTTCGATGGAACGCGGTTTAAAAGCACTCGTCATCGCTCTCGTCATGGCGCTGGCAGCAGTCCCGGCGGCATTCGCCGGACACGGCAATGGCAACGGCAACGGCAACGGCGGCGGGCATGGCAAGCCGTCGTGGGCCGGCCAAGGCAAGCCCTCGTGGGCGGGCTCCGGGCACGCAGCTACGAAGGCCCACCACGAGCAGAAGGAAAAGAAGGCGAAGAAGCCCAAGCATCACGGGGCCGACTCGGCCGCGGAGGACGACTCCGCGGACGAGGTCGATCTCGACGGGCTCAATCCCGCCTGGTACTGCAAGACGCTTCGTGACGAGATGACGCAGCTCGAGCGCGACTTCGCGACCATGTTCGGGACGAACCCGAACGGAGCGAACGCATTCGGCAAGTGCGTTTCCCGGCGCGCGCACGGGGAGGATCTCTCCGACGCGGCCGGTGGAGACGATGAGCAGGCAACCTGCGACACGGACGAGCCGCCCGCGACCGAAGGCACCCAGACCGGTGCCGAAGGAGACGGGACCGACACGACCGCTGCGGACGACGAGGCGACCTCGGACGACGAGGACGTCGCGGACGACGAGGCGGCGGAAGACGAGAGCTCGGACGATGAGGCCGCCGATCCGGAGGAGTGCGACAGTGACGACTCCGGCGCGGATGAGCCCGCCGACGATGAGCAGGCTGAAGGCGATGACGAGCAGGGTGAGGACGACCAGGGTCAAGACGAGGACGAGGCCTCCGACGAGCTCGACTCGAGCGATCTCGCTCGGGCGCTCCGCTTCCTCAGGCTCTAGCGCGAAGCACGAACGTTCGTCAGCGACGAGAGGCGCCCTTGGCGCCTCTCGTCCTCCTTAAGGGCCGCCCTCTTCCTTCGAGGCGCCGCTCTCGCCATTCTCGGGCGGGCGCGCTATAGTGCTGTCTCGTCGAAGCGGCCACCGCAGGGATTCCCTTGCGGAGGGGCCGTTTCGTTTGCTACTCTCAAGGGTCGCGCCGCCGTACTGCGTTTCTGCCTGCAATCTTGACGTTCGACCCTGCCTAGAGGGAGGTCTCACTACTTGACCAACAAGGTCGCCGCGCGCCGCGCGCGCAAAAGTTTTTCACGTCTGAAGCACGTCATCGACCTTCCGAACCTGATCGACATCCAAAAGGCGTCGTTCGAGTGGTTTCTGAAGGAAGGTCTCCAGGAGACGATCGACGACATCTCGCCGATCGAGGACTACACCGGAACGCTCGCCGTCGAGTTCGGCGACTACTGGTTCGGTGAGCCCCAGTTCTCCATCAAGGAGTGCCGCGAGAAGGACCTGACCTATCAGGCCCCGCTCTCCATGAGCATCCGCTTCGTCAACACGGAGACGGGTGAGATCCGGGAGCAGACGGTCTTCATGGGCGATTTCCCGATGATGACCGAGCACGGGACGTTCATCATCAACGGCACCGAGCGCGTCATCGTGACGCAGCTCGTCCGCTCGCCGGGTGCCTACCTCATGGAGCCCAAGGACCCGACGAAGCAGGTCTTCATCGCCAACCTCATGCCGAGCCGGGGCTCCTGGCTCGAGCTCGAGATCGACAAGAAGGGCATCGTCTACGCCCGCATCGACCGGAAGCGCAAGCTCCCGATCACGACGCTTCTCCGGGCTCTCCCGGCGCAGGATCCCTCCACGGGCAACGAGCTCGACATGTCGACGAACGAGAAGATCCTCGAGGTCTTCGACAACAACATGTTCATCGCGAACACACTCGACAAGGACACGACCACCCGTGAAGAGGAGGCCGTGGTCGAGGTGTTCAAGAAGCAGCGCCCGGGCGAGCCGCCCACGCTGGAGAACGCGCGCAACCTGCTGCGCGGGCTCTTCTTCGACCCCAAGCGGTACGACCTTACGAAGGTCGGCCGCTACAAGCTGAACCAGCGGCTCGAGGTCCCCGTGGCCGACGAGGTCCGCGTCCTCACGACGCAGGACATCGTCGCCCTCGTCAAGCGCCTAGTCGATCTTCCGATCAAGCTGGGCGTCGATCCGGAGACGAAGGACTTCGCAGCCGATGCGATCACGCTCTCCCGCGAGCCCATCCGCGGCGAGCTCGACGAGTACGAGCACTTCGGCAACCGGCGCCTGCGCACGGTCGGCGAGCTGATCCAGGAGGCATTCCGGGTCGGCCTCTACCGCATGGAGCGGGTCGTCCGCGAGCGGATGACGACGGAGGACGTCGACACGATCACGCCGCAGACGATCATCAACATCCGCCCGGTCGTGGCGGCCCTGAAGGAGTTCTTCGGGTCCTCGCAGCTCTCGCAGTTCATGGACCAGACGAACTCGCTCGCCGGCCTCACGCACCGCCGGCGCCTGTCCGCGCTCGGCGCGGGCGGCCTCACCCGCGAGCGCGCTCCGATCGAGGTGCGCGACGTGCACACGACCCACTACGGGCGCATGTGCCCGATCGAGACCCCCGAGGGCCCGAACATCGGCCTCATGGGCTCGCTCGCCTCGATGGCGACCGTGTCGGAGTTCGGCTTCGTCACGACGCCGTATCGCGTCGTCGAGGGCGGCAAGGTCACCGACAAGATCGTCTACCTCGACGCGAGCGAGGAGGAGAAGTTCGTCATCGCCCAGGCGAACGAGCCGGTCGACGAGAAGACCGGCAAGTTCGTCAACCCCACGGTGCTCTGCCGTGGCGGGGGCGGCGAGCCCGTGCAGGCCGACCCGAAGACGGTCGCCTACATGGACGTGAACCCGGCGCAGATCGTCTCCGTGGCGACCGCCCTCATCCCGTTCCTCGAGCACAACGACGCGAACCGCGCGCTCATGGGCGCGAACATGCAGCGGCAGGCAGTCCCGCTCATGATCACGGAGCCGCCGCTCATCGGCACCGGCCTCGAGTACCGCGCGGCCGTCGACACGGGCGACGTCGTCATGGCGCAGAACGCCGGCACGGTCGTCGACCTCGACGCGGACGCGATCACGGTCGAGACGAAGGACGGCAAGGACGAGTACGAGCTCGTCAAGTTCATGCGCTCGAACCAGGGCACGCTCATCCACCAGAAGCCGGTCGTCGGTCTCGGCGACAAGGTGAAGGCGGGCGACGTGCTCGCCGACGGCAGCTCCACCTCCGAGGGCGAGCTCGCGCTCGGCAAGAACCTGTGCGTCGCGTTCATGCCGTTCGAGGGCTACAACTTCGAGGACGCCATCGTCATCTCCGAGCGGCTCGTGAAGGACGACGTGCTCTCGTCGATCCACATCCACGAGTACGAGATCGACGCCCGCTCGACGAAGCTGGGCGACGAGGAGATCACGCGCGACATCCCGAACCGCTCCGAGGAATCCCTGAAGGACCTCGACGATCGCGGCGTCGTCCGCATCGGCGCCGAGGTCGGGTCGGGCGACCTCCTGGTCGGCAAGGTGACGCCGAAGGGCGAGACCGAGCTGACGGCGGAGGAGAAGCTGATCCGGGCGATCTTCAAGGAGAAGGCCCGCGAGGTGCGCGACACCTCCCTCAAGGTCCCGCACGGCGAGGGCGGCAAGGTCATCGACGTGAAGACCTTCTCGCGCGAGGGCGGCGACGACCTGTCGCCGGGCGTGAACGAGCTCGTCCGCGTCTACGTGGCGAAGAAGCGCAAGATC
>JAICVP010000199.1 GCA_025935275.1 Thermoleophilia bacterium | reverse complement strand
GACGACAAAGAGGACAAGCGAGGCGCAGAGGATGCCGAGCGTCCTCGCGGAGGTCCAGCCGACCTCGTTGCCCTTGACGATGGCGTAGACGGCAAGCATGAGCGCCGCAGTCACGGTGATCGCGCCGCCGATGTCGAGCCGACGGTCTCCGGCTGGCGTGTCGACCGTCGGGCAGAGGTAGATGGAGAGCACGAAGACGGCGATTCCGACCGGGATGTTGACGAGGAAGATCCAGTGCCAGCTGAGCAGGTCGGTGAGGATGCCGCCGAGCAGCACGCCCGCAGTCCCGCCTCCCGACAGGACGAACCCGACCACGCCCATGGCTTTCGCCCGCTCGGCCGGCTCGGTGAACATGATCATGATCAGGGAGAGGACGACGACGGAGACGATCGCGCCTCCGAAGCCCTGCACTGCGCGAGCCGTGATGAGGAACGCCTGCGAGGTGGCGAGGCCGCACGCGAGCGAGGCCATCGTGAACACCGAGATCCCGATCAGGAAGAGGCGCCGGTGCCCGTAGAGGTCGCCGAGACGGCCGCCCAGGAGCAAGAAGCCTCCGAACGTGAGCAGGTAGGCGTTCACGACCCATGCCAGCGAGGTCTGGGAGAAGCCGAGATCGTCGCGAATGGACGGCAGGGCGACGTTCACGATCGTGCTGTCGAGGACGATCATGATGTCCCCAAGACAAAGGACGTACAACGCCAGCCAGCGGCTGCTTCCTCTCGCGGGCACGCCTGAACACTACCGTCCTCGCCGGTGCGCGCGAGCCCGTTTTCCGAAATTTCACACTCCGCGGCGAGCGGGGAGAGTGTGGCGCTAGTCCAGCTCGAGCCCGAAGCGCGGGAGGCGTTTCCGCACGGTCTTGTTGAAGACCGCGTGGTACTCCTCGTAGGAGTTCTCGTCCAGGGTGGCGGCGAAGTTGTCGCGCAGCTCCACGAGCTCGTCGGTGCCCGTCTCGACGAGATCGAGGTAGTCGCCGTAGCGCTCCTCGGCCTCGTCCCGAGGTGCGCGGTTGTAGGCGTTCAGGGCCGCCTCCGTGTCGCGGATGAGGCCCTGGTTCTCGGCCTCGAACAGCGCGATCTGCCGCTCGACGACGTCCACGAAGCGCCCGCGCACGGGTTCCCTATGCTGCGTCGGCCGTGGGACTCGTCATTCGCACGTGGAACCTCTATCACGGGCGCACGCATCCGAAGACCGGCCGGACATATCTGGAACGGATGGTGCGGCTCGCCAGCCTCGATGCGCCCGACGTCGTCGCGCTGCAGGAGGTTCCGCTCTGGGCGCTCGGCCGCCTGGAGCGCTGGAGCGGGATGCACGCCGTCTGGTCGGTCACGGTTCCGGGCTTTCTCGGGCCGGTCGCGCGGTTCATCACCGACATCGACCCCGTGCGGGTGAAGTTCACCGCCGCCGGGCAGGCGAACGCCATGCTCCTGAGCCCGCGCTTTGAGGTCGGCCGCGACCGCACGCTGGTGCTGAACCCCGAGATCGGGCGCCTGGAATGGCTGCGGGGAGGGCGGCAGCGGCGCGTGTGCCAGGCGGTCGACGTCCAGCTCGATGGACGCGCGCTGACCGTCGCGAACCTGCACGCCACCAACAACGCGGATCTCGCCCGGGTCGAGGTCGGGCTCGCTGCCGACTTCGTCGCGGACGCGGAACGATGCATCCTGTGCGGCGACTTCAACGTGCCCGACTACGCCATCAAGGACTTTTCCGAGCCCATCGAGGGGATCGACCAGATTCTCGTGCGCGGCCTCGAGCTCGAGAGCCCGCCCCGGGCCTGGCCGCTCCGCAGGCGGCGCGTGAACGGCGCCCTGCTCTCCGATCACGCCCCCGTGGAAGCGGAGATCGCATGGACCTAGACGTCGTCCGCGCGGAGCTACCGGTTCTCGAGCGGCTCGCGTACCTGAACGCGGGCACCAACGGGCCGCTCCCGCGCCGGACCTTCGAGGCGATGGAGGCGTCCCTTGCCCGCGACCTCGAGCAGGGCCGCTCGAGCCAGGAGTACTTCGAGGCGATGCTCGCCCGCCGTGACGAGGTGCGTGCCGCCCTCGCACGCTTCCTCGGGGCGCCGGCCGAGACGATCGCCCTCACGAACTCGACCACCGAGGGCTGCAACGTCGTCCTGAACGGCCTCGGAATCGGGCCGGGCGACGAGGTCGTCACGACAGACTCCGAGCACCCCGGCCTCTTCGGCGGCCTGGTCGCGTCAGGCGCGGACCTCCAGGTCGTGCCGGTCCGGGACCTTCCCGTGGCCGAGCTCAGCGGCGCGCTCGATGCGGCAATCACGGAGCGAACGAAGCTGATTGCGCTCTCGCATGTCTCCTGGCTGACCGGCGCCGTCTTCCCGGTGGAAAGCCTCGCCGGGCGCGGGGTTCCCCTGCTCGTCGACGGGGCCCAGGCGGCCGGTGCGATTCCCGTCGCGGCCGCCGACCTGGGGTGCGACTTCTACACGGTCTCGGCGCAGAAGTGGCTGCTCGGGCCGGATGTCACCGGCGCCCTCTTCGTCCATCCCGAGCGCGTTGGGGAGCTGCGCATGGCCATGCCGAGCTACGGGTCGTGGGAGTTCGGCGACGACTACACCTACGACCCGAAGGCCGGCGCGGCGCGCTTCGACCCCGGCTGGATCGCGGCGGCCTCCGGCGTGGGCCTGCTCGAGTCGCTCGCCTTCGCCGAGGAGGCGGGGGCGGACCGGTACTCGCATGCTGCCGAGATGGCCGCGCACCTCAGGCACATGCTCGAAGGGTCGGGTCGCAAGGTCGTCACGGAGCCCGATCAGGCGACGCTCGTGACCTGGGAGGCAGAGGGAGACTCGAAGGAAGTCGTTGCACGGCTGGCCGATGCGGGGGTGGTGGTGCGCGATCTCCCGGGCCGCGGCTGGCTGCGTGCGTCGTGTGGGTTCTGGACGAACCACGATGACCTCGAGCGCCTCGTCGGAGCGCTCTAGGCCTTTTCGAGTACCGCGTAGAGGTCCGCGCCGTCCTCGCGGACCAGGACGGCCCCCCAGCCGGTGGCTTCGGCGAGTGCCACGAGCTCGGCGAGATCGACGCAGAGCAGGTCGTACCAGGGCGTCGCCAGGCCGTCGTAGCGGATGCGGATGGTCACCTGCCCGGGCATGCGCCCGCGCTCGCGGTTGCGCTCGTTGTAGGCGAGATCGGCCGCGTCCGCGTCCACATACGGGCTGACCGTGTCGAGCAAGATCCGTCCCTCTCGGCTGGTGAGCCTGTGGAGCTTCTCGAGGAGCGCGACGGTCTCCTCACCGCTGCCGGCGAGCCCGAAATTGCCGCACATGAGGAGGACGCTGTCGAAGGTGCCGAGCGACTCGTCGACGTGCTCCAAAGCCAGAAGCCGTGCGTCTTCGACTCCGCGCCGCCGGCACACGTCGACTGCGCCCGGCGAGATGTCGATCGCCACTGCCTCCAGCCCCCGCTGCTGCGCCTCGAGGCTGTGCCGGCCGGCGCCGGCGCCGATGTCGAGCACCCGCCCGTGTACGTACTCGAACGTCGCCCGCTCCGCCTCGGCCCACTCGCCGTGCTCGGCGAAGAACAACGCGGCTCCCAGGGCCGGCCCGACCTCGCCGTCGTCGCGCTCGAGCTCGGCCTCGCCGGCGACTCGGCCCTCGAGCTGGTCGAGGAGCAGGCGTCCGAACGCGTCCTCCTCCGAGCGAAGGATCCCGGCTATGCGGCCTCGGAGGTGCGCAGTCCGAGCTCGGCCGCGATCGGGCGCATCGCCGCGATCACGTTGCGGATGTGGTCGTCGAGCTCGAGCCCGAGCCCCTCCGCACCCGCGTAGACCTCGTCGCGGTGGACACCCGCGGCGAAGGATGGCTGCTTGAGCTTCTTGCGCACCGACTTGGGCTCGAGCGTCTCGATTCCGTCCGGCCTCACCAGCCCGCAGGCGTGCACGAACCCGGCGAGCTCGTCGCAGGCGAAGAGCGTCCGCTTGAGCTGCGTGTCTCGCTCCATGTTCAGGTGCTCCGCGTGCGAGAGCACCGCCTCGATCAGCTCCTCCGGATAGCGCTCCTCACGGAGGATCGGCGCGCCGTCCTGCGGATGCTTGTCCAGGGTGGGGTGGATCTCGTAGTCGAAATCGTGGAGGAGCGCCGTGGCGCGCCAGAGCTCCTCGTCCTCGCCGAACTCGCGG
>JAICVP010000150.1 GCA_025935275.1 Thermoleophilia bacterium | reverse complement strand
CGGATGTGGCACTCGCCACCAAGAAGCGTCCGCTCTCGAGCCTCTCGTGGGAGCTCGAGCGAGGGCCGACCGAGCGGGAGCGGCTCCGCGCGGCCGCGGCAATCGCCTCTACGGACGAGGATGAGGCCCGGGCCCTGGCACTGGCCAACGGCTGGGAGCGAAGGATCGAGCGCGCCCTGGCCGCGTTCGAGCGCCAGACGGTGCTCGCGCACCCGCTGGTCCTGGAGGAGCTCGCCC
Organism: Thermoleophilia bacterium; assembly: GCA_025935275.1. Taxonomy (GTDB): domain Bacteria; phylum Actinomycetota; class Thermoleophilia; order Gaiellales; family Gaiellaceae; genus DATEOR01. Next base: position 5,061 of record JAICVP010000150.1, on the reverse strand, counting down.
AGCGCGCGCGTTTCTCGGTCACGGAGCTCGAACGCTTCCTCGACTGCTCGTCGATGTGGTTCTTCGAGCGTGTGATCGCCCCGAAAGAGATCGACGCCGTGCTCGACGCGCGCGTACGCGGAGGCATCGCCCACCAGACCCTGTATCGCTTCTACAGCGGGCTGCCGAAGCGACTCGGCACGGACGCCGTGGAGGCCGACCGGCTGGACGAGGCGCTGGTCTTCCTCCGCGAATGCCTTGCGGAGGCGATCGCCGGCGGCGTTCGGCTCGACCTCTCCGACCTGGAGCGGCTCGAGCTCCAGGAAACCCTCGCGCGCGACCTCGAGCATTTCGTCAAGCAGGAGCTCGAGCTCGGCCTCCCGCTCGTCCCGCGCCGGTTCGAGGTGGGCTTCGGCACGAGCTCGGCGCCCGTCGAGCTCCAGCGGGGCCTCGAGCTCGGCGGCTTCACGGTCTCGGGGAAGATCGACCGGATCGACGTCGACCCGTTCAGCGCCCGCGGCATCGTCCAGGACTACAAGCTCGGCCGCGCCTACAGCGCTCGCGACATCGACACCGAGGAGAAGCTCCAGGTCCCGCTCTACATCCTCGCCCTCCGAGACCTCGTCGGGGTCGAGCCGCTCGGCGGCCTGTACCGCGGTCTCACCGGGACGAGGGAGGCCCGCGGCCTCATCCGCGCCGATGCCCGCGAGGACGCGGTTCCAGGCCTGAAGCGGCCGGACTACCTCTCCGAGGACGGGTTCTGGCATCAGGTCGACGAGGCGCAGGGCCGCGCACGAAAGGCGGTCGACCGCGTCCACGCGGGGGACGTTCGCACCGATCCGCGGGGAGGGGAGTGCCCGCGCTGGTGCTCCCTCTGGACGATGTGCAGGGTCAGACACTCATGAGGACGACGCCTTCCGATCAGCAGGTGGCGGCGATCGAAGAGCCCGGCGTCGTCTTCGTCTCGGCCGGCGCCGGGACGGGGAAGACGACCGTGCTCGTCGAGCGGTTCGTGAAGGCCGTCTGCGAGCGCGGGCTCGGCATCGACAACGTCCTCGTCATCACCTACACGGAGCGGGCGGCGGGCGAGCTACGCACGCGCATCCGCGAGCGGCTCGTGGAGGTGGAGCGGCACGACCTGGCGCGCGACCTCGACGGCGGCTGGATCTCGACGATCCACGGCTTCTGCCACCGGCTGCTGCGCGCCCATCCCTTCGAAGCCGGTCTCGACCCGCGCTTCCGTGTCTTGGACGAGAGCCAGTCCGCGGTGCTCCGCTCCGAAGCGTTCGCCGAAGCTCTTGCCCGGTACGTCGAGGCCGGCCCGCCCGAACGCGTGCGCCTCCTCGCCACGTACGGAGCGGAAGGGCTCCGCGGGATGCTCACGAGCGTGCAGGATCGCCTCCGTTCCGCGGGCCGCCCGCTCGAGCTTCCCGGCGAGCCCGTCTCGTCGCTGGCCGAGCGCGTCGTCGAGCTGCGAGAGGTTGCCCAGATCACGCTGAACGTGACCGAGGAGACGCTGCCGGGCCGCGCCCAGGTCGAAGACGCGCTGCAGCTCGTCGACCCCGTCCCGGCCGCCGAGGATCTGCTCGATCTCTCCGACCTTCGTGTGGGCGGGGAGGAGCGCGAGCGCTTCGCGTCTTTCGGCGAGGCGCTGGCGGCGGTCGAGCAGGCCGCTCTGGACGAGATCGCGGCACGCGACCGCACGCTGCTCGAGGAGCTGCTCCGCGACTTCGACGCCGCCTACGGCGAGGCGAAAGCCCGTGAGTCCGCGCTCGACTTCGAGGATCTCCAGCTGAAGGCTCGTGAGCTCCTGCAGCTGAATGAGAAAGTGCGCGAGGACGCGCGCTGGCGCTTCCGCTCGATCCTCGTGGACGAGTTTCAGGACACCAACCGGCTCCAGTGCGAGCTCGTCGACCTGGTCGCGGGCGACGAGGTCTTCTTCGTCGGCGACGAGTTCCAGTCCATCTACCGCTTCCGCCACGCGGACGTCGAGGTCTTTCGGGAGCGCCGGGCCGCGAGCGCGGGCGTGCTACCGCTGACCGAGAACTACCGCTCCCGGCCGGAGGTGCTGGACGTCGTCAACCACCTCTTCGGAGCCGAATTCGGGACGGAGTACGAGCCGCTCGTCGCGGCCGGCCGCTTCCCGGACCCGATCTTCGGACCCGCAGTGGAGCTCCTCGTGACGGACAAGGCGAGCTATCGCGAGGGGGACACGCACTGGCGCATCGCCGAGGCCCGGCACGTGGCTCGCCGGGTGCGCGAGCTGGTGGACTCCGGCCAGGCTGCGCCGGGGGACATCGTCCTCCTCTTCGCCGCGGGAACGGATGCGGAGCGCTATGAGGAGGCGCTGCGGGTCGAGGGCCTGCCCACCTACCGGGCAGCCGGACGTGGCTACTTCGGACAGCAGCAGGTCGGCGATCTGACCATGTACCTCCGGCTCGTCCTCAACCGGTACGACGACGAGGCCCTGGTGAGCGTCCTCGCCTCGCCCTTCGTCGGGGTCTCGAACGACGCGCTCTACCTGCTGCGGCGCGCGGCCGGCAAGCGCCCGCTCTTCAGCGGGATGGAGCGCGAGCTGCCGGCGGAGCTCGGTCCGCGCGACCGGCGCCTGTTCGAGGCCTTCCGCCAGCGTTACGACCGCCTCGTTCGCGCGGCCGCGACCTCGGGCCTCGAGCGCCTTTGCGAGCGCATCGTCTCCGAGCACGACTACGACCTCGCCGTGCTCGCCCGCTGGGACGGCCGCCGCCGCTACGCGAACCTCCGAAAACTCGCACGGCTTGCACGCTCCTACGAAGAGCTGCGGGGCCCCGACATCGAGGGCTTTCTCGCCTTCGTCGCCGATCAGGAGGCGGCCGGCGCGCGCGAAGGCGAGGCCGTCGCGGAGGAAGAGGGTGGCGACGCGGTCCGACTACTCACCATCCACTCGGCGAAAGGGCTCGAGTTCAAGGTCGTCGTGGTCGCCGATGCGGGCCGCAACCCCGAGCACGCCGCGCGGGACGAGATCCTGTGCCTGCCCGACGGCCGGGTGGGCTTCAAGGTCGTCGATCCCACCACGGGGAAGCGGCACGCCGCTTCGGGCTTCGACGAGCTTCGTGCGGCCGAGCGCGCCGCCGACGAGGCCGAGACGCGCCGCCTCTACTACGTCGCGATGACGAGGGCCATCGACCGCCTGATCGTTTCCGGAGCCGTCGATCCGACCTCGACGCGGGACGCGAAGGCACCGATCCGCTGGATTCTCGACCGTCTCGAGGCCGACCTCGAATCGGGCCAGCCCGTGGAGCTCGAACGGGAGGGCGCGCGCGTCCTCCTCCGCGTCGACCGCCGCGAGGACGGCATCGCAGAGGCGGAGGAGGCCCCCGTCGCCCAGCTCGAGCTCTTCGCCGCGGTCGAAGGCGCGATGACGCGCGCCGCGCCGGAGCTTCCTCCGCTGGCGCCCATCCCCGACCCGCCGGCCTTCCGGCTGCGCAGCCTCTCGTACAGCGCCCTCGCCCTGTACGGGCGCTGCTCGTACCGCTTCTACGCCGAGCGCCTCGTCGGGCTTCGGTCGGCCGAGCCGGGTGGATTCGTCGCCGGCGTGGAAGGCCTGGCGGCGACCGAGATCGGCGACGCGGTGCACGTTGCGCTCGAGCACGGCCTTCCCGGGGCAGAGACCGGCGACCTCGTGCTCGGCCGGTATCCGGCTGCCACTCCCGAAGACCTCGGGCGTGTCTCCTCGCTGGTGGACGCCTGGCACGCCTCGCCGCTCGCGGCCGAGTTGCGGGACGGCGTCGCGCCGCAGCCCGAGCTTCCGTTCGCGTTCGCGCACGACGGCGTTCTGCTGCACGGTCGCTTCGACCTGTTCCGCCTCGCCGACGGCCGCGCCCTTGTCGTCGACTACAAGACGAACCGCCTCGAGGATCTCACCCCCGAGGAAGCGCTCGAAGATGACTATTCGCTGCAGCGCCTCGTCTACGCCCTCGCCGCGTTCCGCGCGGGCGCCGACGAGGTCGAGGTCGCGTACGTCTTCCTCGAACAGCCTGAGAATCCCGTGTGTCGGACCTTCGCCCGCGACGAGGTGCCGACCCTCGAGGCCGAGCTCAGCGCGGCGATCGCGGCCATCCACGACGGCGACTTCCGTCCAACTCCGAGCGAGTTCGCCTGTGCCGGCTGCCCGGCTCTCGACGTCGTCTGTGCGGGCCCGCGGCTGCTCGAGGCGGATCCCGCTTTCGCGGCGCCGGCCTAAGTGCATCGCAGCTACGTCCACGAGGCGAGAAAGCGCGTCGGGCCGAAGCGGGAGCGCATCCGGCCGGTGATCGAGCGCCTGGCGGCGGCTCACCCCGATGCAGTCATCGCCCTTCGCTTCCGGAACGACGTCGAGCTCCTGATCTCGGTGCTCCTCTCCGCGCAGACGACGGACGTGACCGTGAACCGCGTTACCGAGCAGCTCTTCCGCAAGTACGAGCGGCCGGAGGACTACCTGGCGGTCCCGCCGGAAGAGCTCGAAGCCGACCTGCGGCCGACCGGGACCTTCCGCCAGAAGGCGAGGAACCTCCGGGGAGCGATGAAGGTGCTCATCGAGGAGTACGACGGCGAAGTGCCGACACGGATCGAGGAGCTCGTCCGTCTGCCCGGAGTCGGGCGGAAGACGGCGAACGTCGTGGCCGCCGAGCGGGGCGCGACGCAGGGAATCGTCGTCGACACGCATGTGCGCCGGCTGTCGCAGCGGCTCGGCTTCTCCCGACAGGACGATCCGGTCAAGATCGAGCGCGACCTCATGCGCCTCGTGCCGAGGGAGGACTGGGCCCGGCTCCCGCACCTCCTGATCTGGCACGGCCGCCGTGTCTGCATCGCGCGGGCTCCACGGTGCGAGCAGTGCGTCGTGAATGCGCTCTGCCCGTCGAGTCGCGTCTGAGTTTCTAGGTCTTCGGGATCAGCGCGACGAGGAGACCGCCGTCCTCGTCGTAGGCCGGGAAGTAGTCGCCCGTGATGTCCTTCGTCACACCCGAGCGCGTGCGGACGGAGATCTTCTTGCCGAGCTGCCGCACGCCCCACTCGACCGCCACCTCGGCGGGATTCGCGTCGCCGTTCTGCGTCTCGATGGCG
>JAICVP010000140.1 GCA_025935275.1 Thermoleophilia bacterium | reverse complement strand
ATGAAGTCCTGGACGAGGGGGAAGCGCGCGAGATACGTGTCGATGTACTCCTGCGCCTGCTCCCGCGGGATCTCGAGATTCTCGGAAAGTCCGAAGGCTGAGATGCCGTAGATGATCCCGAAGTTGACCATCTTGGCGACGTTGCGCTCGTCCTTGGTCAGCTCGGCGCGTTCCTTGCCGAGAACCTCTGCAGCCGTCGCGGCGTGGATGTCCTCGCCCTGGGCGAAGGCCTCCCGGAGCTTCGGCTCCCCCGAGACGTGGGCGAGGATGCGCAGCTCGACCTGCGAGTAGTCCGCCGAGACGAGCCGGTGGCCCGGCTCGGTGACGAAGGCGCTCCTGATCTCGCGGCCGAGCTCCGTGCGGATGGGGATCGACTGCAGGTTCGGGTTGGTCGTCGAGAGCCGGCCCGTCGACGCCACGGCCTGGTTGAACGTCGTGTGCAGACGCCCGTCGTCGGGCGAGATCAGCTCGGGGAGCGGCCCCAGATACGTGTTCAGAAGCTTGGAGTACTCGCGCCACTCCTCGATCACGGGGACGATCTCGTGCTCGCCGCGGATCGAGCGAAGCACGCGTGAATCGGTCGAGTAGCCGGTCTTGCCCTTGCGGCCCGCCGTCAGGCCTAGGACCTCGAAGAGGATGCGGGCGACCTGCTGCGTGGAGCCGAGCATGAACTCCTCGCCTGCGAGCTCGTTGGCCCGCGTCTCCAGCTCCTCGATCCGGTCTGCGAGCCGCGCCGTGATCTCGCCCATGCGGTACGTGTCGATCTTGACCCCCGCGTCCTCCATGCCGGCGAGGACACTCGTGAGCGGCAGCTCGATCTCGCGGTAGAGCGGATCCAGGCCTCGCTCCGCGATGCGCTGCCGCATCGGTCCTGCCAGGCGGAGCGACGCCGAAGCGTGGCGGACGAGCGCGGCGGTGTCCTCCTCCGCTGAGGGCTCGGGCTGGAGCTCGATCCCGTACTCGGCGGCCAGATCGTCGATGGCATACGTGGCGCGGCCGGGCTCGATCAGATACGCCATCAGGAGTGTGTCGTCGACGACGTCGAGTCGGAGCGGCTTCGCGTCGTGCGCGACGAGGTCGGCCTCACGCAGCTGCGCCGACGCCTCGGGCGTCCAGGGCGCGACGACGACCTCCTCCTGGGCAACGGCGACGCGGCCGTCTTCGACCGCGATTCCCGCCTCTCCCTTCAGCGCTGCGATCTCGGCCTCCCGCCACGGAACCGCGACGCCTTCGAGTTTCATCGGCGCGGCCGGCAGCGCCTCGTCGATCACGTCGACGCGCTGCAGCAGGTTGCGGAACTCGTACTGCCTGAACATCTCCTTGAGACGCGAGCGGTCGGGTGGGCTCAAGACGAGCTCGGCGGGGTCGCAGTCCAGCGGCAGGTCCCGGCGCATGGTGGCCAGCTCCTTGGACGAGCGCGCCTGGTCGGCGTGCTCGCGAAGCGCCCGCCCGCGGGCCGGCGAAAGCTCGTCCACGTGCTCGAGCACGCCCTCGAGGGAGCCGTACTGGGCGACCAGCTGGCCGGCGGTCTTGTCGCCGATCCCCGGAACTCCGGGGATGTTGTCGGAGGTGTCGCCCTTCAGCCCGATGAAGTCCGGCACCTGCTCCGGCGTGACGCCGTAGCGCGCGAACACCCGCTCGGGCGTGTAGACGTGGACGTCCGCGACCCCGCGCGGCGTCATCATCAGCGAGATGCCGTCGGAGACGAGCTGGAACGCGTCGCGGTCGGTCGAGACCACCGTGGTCTTGATTCCAGCCTCGTCCGCGCGCGCGGCAAGCGTGGCGATGACGTCGTCGGCCTCCCAGCCCTCGAACTCGAGGTTCCGGTACCCGAACGCCTCCACGATCGGCCGGAAGTGCGGGAATTGCTCCGCGAGCAGGTCGGGCATCGGCCGGCGGTCGATCTTGTACTCGGGGTCGAGCTCCTTGCGGTGCGTGGCGCGCGTGTCCCAGGCGACTGCGACGCCCTTCGGCCGGTAGTCGGAGAGGAGCTTGAAGAGCATGTTCGTGAACCCGAGCAGCGCGTTCGTGGGGAAGCCTTCGGTGGTCGCGAGCTCCTCGGGCAGCGCGAAGTAGGCCCGGTAGGCGAGGTTGTTGCCGTCCACGAGGAAGAGCTCGGAGTCCCGCGCGGGGCCGTCGTCGAGCTGGAGCTCAGCCCCTGTCAGCGTCTTCGGCGACACACCCCGAGTCTAAGGCCGCCGCCCCGTGCGGGATGGCGCTACTCCTCGCCGAGGTAGGTCTTGCGTACCTGCTCGTTGTCGCGGAGCGACTTCGCGTCATCGGCGAGCGCGACGTGGCCGGTCTCGAGCACGTAGCCACGGCTCGCCGTGTCGAGCGCCATGAGGGCGTTCTGCTCGACGAGCAGGATCGGGGTTCCTTGCTGGTTGATCTCGCGGATGATCTCGAAGATCTTCTCCACGAAGATCGGGGCCAGGCCCATGGACGGCTCGTCGAGGAGCAGGAGCTTCGGGCGGGCCATGAGCGCCCGGCCCATGGCGAGCATCTGCTGCTCGCCGCCCGACATCGTCCCGGCCTTCTGCTGCAGGCGCTCCTTCAGCCGCGGGAAGAGCGAGTAGACGCGCTCGAGATCTTCCTGGATCTCGGGCCCCTTCTGGCGCTGGTAGGCGCCCATCTCGAGGTTCTCGAGGACGCTCATGCGCGGGAAGATCTTCCGCCCCTCCGGGGATTGGGAGATGCCCATGCGGACGATGTCGTGCGGGGCCGTGTCGGTGATGTCCGTCCCCTGGAAGACGATCCGCCCTTCGCGCGGGTGGTTGAGGCCGTTGATGGAGCGGAGCGTCGTCGACTTCCCGGCCCCGTTCGCGCCGATCAGGGTGACGATCTCGCCGGCCCGCACCTCGATCGAGACGCCCTTCAGCGCGTGGATCGTCCCGTAGTAGGTGTGGATGTCGTCGAGCTTCAGGATGACGCCGTCATCCGTCGCGACGCGCGCCGGCTCCTTGCCGTTGCCGTTCTTCTGCCAGGGAAGCCTCATCCCGTCGCCGCCGTTCCGAGGTAGGCCTCGATCACGCGCTCGTCGTGCTGGACCTCCTTGGGCTCGCCCTCGGCGATCTTTTCGCCGTAGTCGAGGACGGTGACTCGGTCGGAGATGCCCATGACGACGCGCATGTCGTGCTCGATGAGGAGGACGCTGATGTCCTGCTCGGCGCGAAGCTTCGCCACGAACGTCGTGAAGTTGGCCGTCTCCTCCGGGTTCATCCCCGCCGTCGGCTCGTCGAGCAGCAGAAGGTGCGGCTCGGTCGCGAGAGCGCGCGCGACCTCGAGGCGCCGCTGGTCACCGTACGAGAGGTTCTTCGCGTACGCCTCCTCTTTGCCCGGAAGGCCGGAGAAGGCGAGCAGCTCGCTCGCCCGCTCGTGCGCCCCGTCCTCCTCGCGCTTGAGCCTGGGGAGGCCCAGGATGGAGCTCCACACTCCTCCCTTGAGACGGCTGTGCATTGCGACGAGCACGTTCTCGATCGCCGTCATGTTGTGGAAGAGGCGGATGTTCTGAAAGGTGCGCGCCATGCCGAGCGCGGTCACCTTGTGCGGCGGCAGCCCGCTGATCGTCGTTCCCTCGAAGATCACGCCGCCCGCGGTCGGCTTGTAGACCCCGGTGAGAATGTTGAAGAACGTGGTCTTGCCCGCGCCGTTCGGGCCGATCAGGCTGACGATCGAGCCGCGCGGGATGACGAAGTCGACGTCGTTGACCGCAATCAGGCCGCCGAACTCTTTCCGTACCTGGACGGCCTCGAGAATGTTCTTGGAGCCGTTTCCGTCCGCCATCATGCCCTCGCGTCGTAAAGCGTAGCCTGGCCCTCGCCCTCGGCGAACTCGGCCCTGCGGCGGGTGCTCGGAATCAGCCCTTCGGGCCGGAAGAGCATCATGAGCACGAGAAGGGCGCCAAAGATTCCGAACTTGTACTTCGCGATGGAGAAATCGTCCGACACGCCGGGCAGCGAGCCGATCCGCTCGCCGATCTTGTCGAGGCCGCGGAAGTTGAGCCACGAGATGAGCATCGCGCCCGCGATGACGCCCCAGATGTTCCCCATGCCGCCGACGATGACCATGACGAGCACGATCACGGAGATCTGGAAGGAGAAGCTCGTCGGGAAGATGCCGTTGATGAACGACCCGTAGATCGCACCGGCGAAGCCGCCGAACACGGCGCCGATCGCGTACGCCCAGAGCTTCGTCCGCATGAGCGGGACGCCCATCGCCGAGGCGGCGATCTCGTCCTCGCGCACCGCGATCCAGGCCCTGCCCATCTTCGAGTCGCGCAGGCGGAGATTGACGAAGACCGTGATCAGCATCATGGCGAGCACGGTGAAGTACCAGGGCCGCAGCTCGAGCGACGTGTAGCGAACGGGCAGGATCCCTCCGGTCGCATCGCTGATGCTCTGCCCGAAGCCCGGCCGGTCGAGCTGGGTGACGCCGCGGACGCCGTTCGTGAGGTTGTGCCCGCCGACGTCGTCCCCGTTGCGGAAGACGTCCGGGATGATCTCCCCGAAACCGAGCGTGACGATGGCCAGATAGTCGCCGCGCAGCCGCAGCGTCGGCCAGCCGATCAGGATGCCGGCGAAGGCGCAGATCGCACCGGCCAGGAGGACGACGACCCAGAACGACAGGTGGATGCCGGGCAGGCGCGCCGCGTTCGTGTCGAGAAAGTGGACGTCTCGCTGCGAGAAGAGGCCTGACCCGAACCAGCCGAGCGTGTACGCGCCGAGGGCGAAGAAGGCCACGTAGCCGAGGTCGAGCAGGCCCGCGTAGCCGACGACGACGTTCAGCCCGAGGGCGAGCATGACGTAGATCGACATGATGAAGAGCGTGTCGTTGTCGATCCCGAGACCGTCGTTGAAGATGAACGAGAGCGGGCCTTCGAGCCCCCACCACGGGTACGAGAAGGCGAGGACGACGGCCGCGAGCGGGATGCCCCAGCCGAGCCATTTGTGGTCACGGCGATAGCGCCGGTACGAGGCGCGCCACGAGGAGATCGTCGAGCCGCCCTTGCTGGGCGCCTTGGGTGCTTGTGGGCTGGCCCGGTCGCTCACTGGCCCTCCGGCACCTGCTCTCCCAGAAGGCCCGAGGGGCGGAAGACGAGGATCGCGATCAGGACGCTGAAGATGACCGTCGTCGTCCAGCGCGCGTCCCAGAAGCCCTGCACGTACGCCTCGATGAGGCCGAGCACCACGCCGCCGAGCACCGCGCCGCTCAGGTTGCCGATGCCGCCGAGCACGGCCGCGGTGAATGCGAAGAGCCCGAGCCGGAAGCCGAGGTCGAACTTCACCGTCCCGTAGTACAGGGCATAGATGGCGCCGGCCGCGCCCGCGAGCGCCCCGCCGAGCGCGAACGTGAAGGAGATCGTCCGGTCGACGTTGATCCCCATCATCGACGAGGCGTCCATGTCCTGGGCGGTCGCGCGCATCGCCTTCCCCGAGCGAGTCTGGCGAACGAGATAGGTGAGTATGAGGAGGAGCGGGATCGTCACCGCAACGACGATGAAGTCGTTCCAGCTGTACGTCGCCCCCCTCCAGTGGAAGATGTCACCCGTCGGCAGGATGTTCGGCAGCGGCTGCGGGCCCGCGTCCTTCCAGACGAGCCCGATGTCCTGCAGGATGAAGGAGAACCCGATCGCCGTGAT
>JAICVP010000378.1 GCA_025935275.1 Thermoleophilia bacterium | reverse complement strand
CCTGTCCGTGCTCTGGTTCGACCTGACGCGCGACATCGTCCCGAACCACTTCATCTCCGCCACCGACGGCGTGCCCGACGACCTGCGCGGCCGCGCGCTGCGCGTAAAGCGGCTGGAGATGCTCCCGGTCGAGTGCGTCGTGCGCGGCTACCTCGCCGGCTCGGGCTGGAAGGACTACTGCGCGACCGGCGCCACTTCGGGCCACGAGCTCCCGGCAGGGCTCAGGGAGTCGGACCGGCTTCCCGCTCCGATCTTCACCCCCGCGACCAAGGCGCAGACCGGGCACGACGAGAACATCGACCACGCCCGGGCCGCCGAGCTCGTCGGCGAGGAGCGCCTGGCCGAGGTCGAGCGGATCGTCCTCGAGCTCTACCGGCATGCCTCCGAGTACGCCGCCGAGCGGGGCGTGATCATCGCGGACACGAAGTTCGAGCTCGGCTTCGACGAGAACGGCGACCTCGTTCTGGGCGACGAAGCGCTGACACCCGACTCCTCCCGCTTCTGGCCGGCGGACGTGTATACCCCGGGCGGCCCCCAGCCGTCGTTCGACAAGCAGTACGTGCGGGACTACTGCGAGCGGCTGGGATGGGACAAGGCCGCGCCCGGACCCGAGCTCCCGGAAGAAGTCGTCGGCGAGACGCGCGCCCGCTACGTCGAGGCGTTCGAGCGCCTCACGGGCCTCTCCTTCGAGGACTACCTGGCGAACCCGGAGATCGTCCTCCGATGAGGGCAACCGTCCTCGTCCGGCCGAAGGCAGGGATCCTCGACCCCCAGGGAGAGGCGGTCGAGAGCTCGCTGCGCCAGCTCGGCTTCCCGGTGGGCGAGACCCGCATCGGACGCGTAATCGACCTCGACGTCGAGGCCGCCACCGCCGATGAGGCACGCAACGAGATCCAGCGCATGTGCGAGCGCCTGCTGGCCAACCCTCTGATCGAGAGCTACGAGATCGAGGTCGCCGAATGAGCGAGGTCGCTCCGCGGATCGCGGTTCTCGTCTTCCCAGGGTCGAACGACGACCGCGACGCGGCCTGGGCGCTCACGGCGCTCGGCGCTGACGCACGCCTCGTCTGGCACGCGGAAGAGTCGCTCCCCGAGGTGGACGCCGTGATCCTCCCCGGTGGGTTCTCGTACGGCGACTACCTCCGCTGCGGGGCGATCGCCCGGTTCTCGCCCGCGATGCAGGCCGTGAGCGCGTTCGCAGCGGAGGGCGGACTCGTCCTCGGGATCTGCAACGGCTTCCAGATCCTCTGCGAGGCCGGACTTCTTCCAGGCGTGCTCCGGCCGAACGCGTCGCTCGAGTTCGTCTGCGCGGACGTGCCCGTCCGGGTCGAGCGGACGGACACGCCGTTCACCTCCCGGTGCGAGCCCGGGCAGGAGCTGGTCATCCCTGTGAAGCACGGGGAAGGCAACTACCACGCGCCCAGCGACTTGGAGCCGGACCAGATCGTCTTCCGTTATGCGCCGGGGATGAACCCGAACGGCGCGGAGCGGGACATCGCAGGCGTCGTCAACACGGACGGAAACGTCCTCGGACTGATGCCGCACCCCGAGCACGCGGTGGATCCCCTGCTCGGGTCGGG
>JAICVP010000109.1 GCA_025935275.1 Thermoleophilia bacterium | reverse complement strand
CTCGGGGGATTCGCGGTAGATCTCCTCCAGCGCCTCGCCCACACGCTTGTGGAGCTTCTTCCGCGTCGACTCGACGAGGCTCGCGTACGCGACCTCCTGGACGAGCCCGTGCCGGAAGCGGTACTCGGGGTTCGGGCGGCGACGCACCTCGACGATCAGGTCGAGCCGCTGCAGCTCTGTGAGGGCGGGCTGGAGCTGCTCGCGCGAGACGAGCTTCTCCAGGAGCGGCAGGCCGAAGGTCCGGCCGATGACGGCCGCGAGAGACAGCACCTCCCTGGTCTGCGGCTCGAGCCGGTCGAGGCGGGCCTGCAGCGCACCCTGCACGAGTGCGGGAATCGCCAGCTCGTCCTCGGTCACGGCCATCTCCCACTTGCCGTTCTCCTTCACGAGGGCGCCGCGCTCGACGAGGTCTCGGAGAGCCTCCTCGAGAAAGAACGGGTTGCCGCCCGACCGCTGCGTCAGGTGGTCGATGACCGTTTCGGGCAGCTCGCCCTCCGCCGCGAGGGCGGCGAGCGACTTGGACGCGTCGGCCGGCAGCGGACGCACCTCGACCTCCCGGTAGCGGTGGGGGTAGCGCTGGCGCGCGCGCTCGCCGAGACTCCATACGCCGTGCTCGCGCTCGGTGCGGTAGAGCAGGAAGAGCGCGACGGCGGACTCCTCCGTCACGGCGAGGAGCGATTCGATCAGCTCGAGGGTCGACTCGTCGGCCCAGTGCAGATCCTCGAGGATCAGGGCGATGGGCTGCTCCTCGGCGAGCTTGCAGATGAACTCGTAGAAGTGCTCGAAGGTGGCGGTCTGGATGCTCTCGCGGTTCAGCTCGCGGATTCGCTGTGCCGCGTCGGGCTCGAGCGTGAGATTCAGGAGGTTGGCGAAGAACGGATAGACCTCCTCGGACTCCTCCCCAAAGATCTCCGCGAGCTGCGCCTTGAGCTCCAGCCGAACGCGCGCCTCGGGCGTCGACGCACCGACGCCGAGCCACTCGCGCAGGAGATCCCGAATCGGCCAGTAGGGGAAGGTCTGGGCGTAGGAGACCGAGCGTCCCTCGATGAAGCGGACGCGGTCCCGGTAGCGGCTGCGCACCTCCCAGACGAGCCTGGACTTCCCGATCCCCGGCTCGCCCATGACCGAGACGATCGACCCACGACCTTCGACCAGGCCCTCCATGACGCGTTCGAGCACGCTGAGCTCGAAGTCGCGGCCCACGATCGGGTGGGACGGCTCGGCCTGCTCCATGTCGCGTGCCCCGACGACCTGGAAGACCTTGAGCTTCTTGGAAATGCCCTTGAGCTCCGGTGTCTCCATCTCCTCGACGAGGAAGCAGTCCTCGATCTGGCGCTCGGTGGTCGGCCCGACGACGATGCCGCCTTCCGGCGCGATGTTCTGGAGGCGCGCCGCCACGTTCACGGTGTCGCCGAGCGCGTTCCAGGGATCGCCGTCTCCGTCCGCCTCCATGCCCACGACGACCGGGCCAGTGTTGATCCCGATCCGCACGGCGAGCTCGATGCCGTAGGCCTCCTTCACCTCCTGGGCGTAGGACTGCACCGCGCGCTGGATGGACAGCGCAGCGCGCACGGCGCGCTCGGAGTCGTCCTCGTGGGACACCGGCGCGCCGAAGAAGGCGAGCATCTCGTCGCCGACGAGCTGCGCGACGGTGCCGTCATAACGCCGTACCTGCTCCGCCATGAGCCGCATGACCTCGTCGATCAAGAGCTTCGAGCGCTCGGGGCCCAGCTGCTCGCCGATCGTGGTCGATCCGACCACGTCGGCGATCAGCGCCGTGACGATACGGCGTTCTCCCCTGGTGACGGTTGCCGCCATTCCTAAATTTTACCGGTGGCCCGAAAGGGCCCCGAGACCGGGTTAGCCGCCTGCGTAGATCGAGACCGGCAGGTCGAGCACGACGTTCTCGCCGGCCGGCAGGTCTGCCTCGAGGTGAGCCAGCACATCGCTCGCGCCGGGCGCGGCTGCGAGGAGGCGTTCCTCGACCTGCTCGATGGTCTCCAGGCGGACGAGCTCGTTCGCGAACGGCTTCGGGAATCGCCCCCGGCCGAGGTACCAGCCGTAGAACTTCTTCAGGAACCCCGTGGCGCGCTGCTCTCCCATTTCCGCAACTGTGTCCCGCATGAAGTGGAGCAGCTCGGCGACGACCTCTTCGCGGGACGGGGTGCCGTCGACGATCCCGGCGATCTCGCCTACCGCCCAGGGATTTCCCTGCGCGACGCGGCCGACCATGACCGCGGCGCAGCCGGTCTCCGCCAGAACCGACTCGGCGCGGCCGCGGCTCGTGATGTCGCCCGACGCGACCACGGGCACGTCGACGAGCTCGACGAGCTCGGCCGTCAGCGAGTGATCCGCAGTGCCCGTGTACATCTGCTGCGCCGAGCGCGGATGGAGGGTGAGCGAAGCCGCGCCCGCCTCGACGAGCTGCGGGCCGACATTCAGTGCTGTTCGGGAGCCGTTCTCGACCCCGCGGCGCATCTTCACGCAGACGGGGACGTCCACGGCCTCGGCCACGGCCTCGAGGATCGCAGCGGCCCGGTAGGGCTCGTCCAGGAGCGACGCGCCCGCTCCCGTCTTCGTCACCTTGCGGACGGGGCAGCCGAAGTTGATGTCCACGAGATCGGCGCCGGCCGCTTCGACCATCCGCGCCGCCTCTGCCATCAACGCGGGCTCGGCGCCGAAGATCTGGACGGCGAGGGGATGCTCTTCTGCGCCAATGCGCAGGTAGCCAAGCGTGCGCTCGTTTCGGTGCGAGAGACCCGCGCAGCTGACCATCTCCGAGCAGACGAGGCCCGCGCCATAGCGCCGTCCCTGGCGGCGGAAGGCCTGCACGCTCACGCCCGCCATGGGGGCCAGGACGAGGCGGGTCGGAATCTCCACGGAGCCGATGCTCCAGGGCGTATTCAAGCGGCCAGGCATGTGCAGGGAATCGTAGCCGCGCGCCGAACGTTTTCCGTTTGACGGGGCGGCTACAATGTCGCCCGCGACGGTGCCGGGGGGCACCGCGTTTGCATATTCAGGGGCTGGAGGAGCCAGTGAAGGAAGTCATTCTCACCGCCGAAGGGCACAACAAACTGAAGGAAGAGATCGAGTATCTCTCGACCGTGAAGCGGCGTGAGGTCGCCGAGCGCATCAAGCAGGCGCGCGAGTTCGGCGACATCACCGAGAACTCCGAGTACGACGACGCGAAGAACGAGCAGGCCATGCTCGAGCACCGCATCGCCACCCTCGAAGACCGCTTGGTGAGCGCGCGCGTGGTGACCAAGAAGGAGATCCCGACCGGCGTCGTCGCCGTCGGGACGAAGGTCCGCCTCCGCGACGTCGCCGCGGGCGAGACGATCGAGTACCACATCGTCGGGTCCGCCGAGGCGAACCCCGCCGAGCACAAGCTCTCGAACGAGTCACCGGTCGGCAAGGCGATCATGGGGCACAAGAAGGGCGAAACCGTGGAGGTCTCCGCCCCGCGCGGATCGCTCAAGTTCAAGATCATGGACATCAAAGCGGCCTGAGCCGTAGGCTCACGCCGCCGATGAGCACTCCGCACCGCTTTCCCGACCGGGAAGAGATCGCTGCCGTCCGGGCGGAGGCGGAGACCCTCGAGCCGCAGGCGACCGGTGCCGAGCACGCGCTGGCGGGTCGCGTCATGGGCCGCCGCGACATGGGGAAGCTGGTCTTCCTCGACCTCGTCGACCGCTCCGGGAAGATCCAGCTGCTCGCGCAGCCGGACGAGCTGGGGGGCCTGGACGTCGACCTCGGCGACGTCGTCGGCGTGCGCGGCCAGGCGACGAAGACGAAGCGCGGCGAGCCGTCGCTCGCGGTGAGCGAGCTCCAGCTGCTCGCCAAGATCAAGCGGCCGCTGCCCGACACCTACCACGGGGTCGTGGACGCGGAGACTCGCTACCGCAAGCGCTACCTCGACCTGCTCGTCAACGAGGAGACGCGGCGCGACTTCCTCGTGCGCAGCGAGCTCGTGGCGGCCATCCGCCGCTTTCTCGACGCGCGCGGCTTCGTCGAGGTGGAGACGCCGATCTTGCAGCCCCGCTACGGCGGCGCGCTCGCCGAGCCGTTCGTGACGCACTCGAACGAGCTCGACGCCGACCTCTACCTGCGCATCGCCGACGAGCTGTATCTCAAGCGCCTGATCGTTGGTGGCCTCGAGAGGGTTTACGAGATCTCGAAGGACTTCCGCAACGAGAGCATCTCCTACAAGCACCAGCCGGAGTTCACGATGCTCGAGTGGTACGAGGCTTACGCGGACTACGAGGACGCGATGACGCTCATCGAGGAGCTGCTCCGGGTGGTCACGAAGGAGGCGACCGGCTCCGCTGCGGTCACGTTCCGCGGCCAGGAGATCGACTTCGAGCCGGCGTGGAAGCGGATGAGCCTGATCGGGGCGCTCGAAGCTGAGGGCGTCTGGACGCGCGACGCGAACGACCTGCGCAAGGGCCTCCAGGAGCGCGAGATCGACACGGGAGCCGACGAGACCTGGGCGCAGCTCGTCGACCACGCGCTGAGCCATCTCGTCGAGCCGAAGCTGATCCAGCCGACGATCCTCTTCGACTACCCCGTCGAGCTCTCGCCGCTTGCGCGGCTGAAGGAGGGGGAAGAGGGCATCGTCGAGCGTTTCGAGTACTTCGCGGGCGGCATGGAGCTCGGCAACGCCTACTCGGAGCTGAACGACCCGGACGAGCAGGCCGCCCGCTTTGCCGAGATGGGCGCCGAGGATCCGGACTACGTCGAGGCGCTCTCCTACGGAATGCCGCCGACGGCCGGCCTGGGGCTCGGCATCGACAGGTTGTCCATGCTGCTGACCGGCCGCGACACGATCCGGGACGTGATCCTCTTCCCGACGCTGCGGCCGACCGAGTAGTCCTTCAGGCCGGCGAGGATGTAGACGCTGGCGAGGCCGGCCCACTCCTCGTAGGGCTCGAGGAGCTCGCGCGTCTCCTCGGTCTCGACCCAGCGTCCGCGCTCGGCTGAGACGAGCTTCACGAGGCCCAGGTCTCCGACGAGCCCACACTCGAAGCGGCCGAGGCCGTAGAGGCAGACCATCCCGGCCGACCAGGGGCCGAGCCCGCGCTCCCGCTCGATCCTCTGCGCCGCGACATTCGTCGGCACGCCGTGCAACCGCTCGAGGTCGAGTTCTTTCGTCAGACGCAGGAGCGCCGAGCCCTTCCGCGAGACGAGACCGCGGCGGGCCAGCTCCGCGCGCGTGAAGCGCTGGAAGGTCTCCCGCGTCGGCGGAAGACGCAGGCCCTGGTGCTCCGGGCAGGCGAGGCGCACGAGCTTCGCCTCGAGGAGCCGGGCCGACCGGGAGTCGATCAGCTGACCGCAGACAGCCTTCAGGAGCGAATGGACGACGGTCCCCGTGCGGATCGGACGCATGCCGCTCTTCTCCCGCACGGTGTGGCCGATGAGCGGGTCGCTCCGGAAGCGCCGCAGGAACTCGGTGTGGTCGTCGTCGGCGGCGAGGAGAAAGCGGAGCTTGGTCAGCGCCTCGTCGGGCTCGGAGCTCTCGATCCAGGCCTCGAGCTTCCCGTCGGGCTTCTGCGAGACGCGTGCGAGGGCGGGTGCGCCGCCCGCTTCGTAGGCGACGGTGAGGACGCCGTCGCGCAGGAACCGCGTCGCGTCGCTCTTCATCCGTGCGGAGAGGGCGAGCGAGTAGGGCTGGACGGGGGCGATCGTCGTCTCGAGTGGCACGCGGCCCGAGATTACTTGGACCGCCTGCCGAAGTCTGCGGTCACGATCGTCGCCTCCGAGTAGTCCTTGTAGTACCCGACCGGGTCGGTCACGTGGGCGATGGAGACGCCGATCCGGTTCCAGTCATCGCTGAGGAGGTTGGCCCGGTGGCCGGGGCTGTGCATCCAGAGCGAGACGGTCTTGCGCGGACCCAGGCCCGGCGCACCCCAGGCCAGGTTTTCGCCGGCGCTCCAGGACGTGTACCCGGAGCCCGGCCAGTACCGGCGGATCCAGGTGCCGAAGGACTTCCACGTGCCGTTCACTCGGAGCTCGTGCCGGAAGTAGCCGACGTGCGCCATCGAGTTCGAGTGCCTGGTCGCTGCCCGGGTCAGTCGCGTCACGACGTGCAGCGGCTCGAGGCCGTGATTCTCCCGCACGTGGTTGATGCGCTGCACGAGCTTCTTCTCCGCGCCGTTGTGCTGGACGACGGTGATGGCGCCCGCGGGGGCCGCGAAGACGAGCGCTGCAAGGGTTATCGAGATCCAGCGAACGACGGTCACACGATAGAAAATGGTCGAGTCGGAGCAGTTTCGCCGCCCTCGCGAGAGGGATCCTTGAGGAAACCTGTCGAGCGTCCGATACGAACACGTAGCGCGTCTCGCAGGCGTTTCGGTAGCTCCCGACCGAACCGGTACCATAGGTCGCAGGAGCCACCGAGAAAGGATTCAAGGGTTTGTTCGAACGCTTTACAGAGAGGGCAAGACAGGTCGTCGTTCTCGCACAGGACGAGGCCCGAGCGCTGAAGCACAACTACATCGGGACCGAGCACATCCTCCTCGGCCTCCTGCGGGAGGAGGAGGGGCTGGCAGCCCGAGTCCTCGAGAGCCTCGACATCACCGTCGAGGAGGTGCGTGCGCAGGTCGCGCGCATCGTCGGCCAGGGCGACGAGGTGACCACGGGCCAGATCCCGTTCACCCCGCGCGCCAAGAAGGTCCTCGAGCTCGCGTTGCGCGAGGCGCTCTCTCTCGGCCACAACTACATCGGAACCGAGCACATCCTCCTCGGCCTCGTGCGCGAGAACGAGGGTGTCGCCGCCCGCATCCTGCTCGACTTCGACGCGGACGCGGAGAAGATCCGCAACGAGATCATCCGCATGCTGTCCGGCCCCGGCCGGCGCCAGCAGGGCGGAGGCGGCGCGACCGGCGAGAAGACGAAGAGCTCCAAGCTGCTCGACCAGTTCGGCCGCAACCTCACGCGG
>JAICVP010000247.1 GCA_025935275.1 Thermoleophilia bacterium | reverse complement strand
CCCTGAGCGTGGACGGC
The DNA here is from genome assembly GCA_025935275.1 of Thermoleophilia bacterium. Classification (GTDB taxonomy): domain Bacteria; phylum Actinomycetota; class Thermoleophilia; order Gaiellales; family Gaiellaceae; genus DATEOR01. Next base: position 3,272 of record JAICVP010000247.1, on the reverse strand, counting down.
GACGAGCGGCCCCTCGACGAGAAGCAGGCCGCCGGACTCTTCGTCCGCGCCAGCTAGCTGGCTGGGACGTTCTGGGGCGACGCTCGCGAACGGAGACAAGCGAGCAGGCCCGAGACAGTACGAGGGTACGGCGAGGGACTGCGAGCGCAGGCTCCTGCACGCGAGCGTCGTCAGGCGGTGGGCGAAGCCGGGCTTCGCCCGGCAAAGCCACCGCCGCCCAGAGCGGCTAGCCGGTCTCGTCTTCGAACACCACGTTGACCGTGGTGAAGCCGAGTGCTCGCAGCAGGCTCGAGAGCATGAGCCGTGTGTTCTCGCGGGCCCGGGCGATGAGGCCGGAGCCCTGCTGGGCTGCAGCGTTGATCTTCTGCACGGCGAGGACGTTCAGCTGCTGCTGGTCGTGGTCGTTCGAGGAGAAGATGTCGCCGATCTTGTTCAGCGCGCCTTCGTCCTGGTCGTAGACGTAGCTGCGCGTGGGGTCGATCCGCGCCGGTGAGAGGGTCGGCCGCGGAAGCGTGATCGTGGCGGTGAGCCGGTTGTCCGAGACGTCGACCGAGTCGTCGTCCACGTTCGAGAAGTCGACGGTCGCATCGACGGAGCCGTACGCGACGTACAGGGTGCGTGAGCCCAGGATGGCGTCGGGAAGCCCGCTGTCCTGGTGCAGGTCGACGATCTGCTGGAAGTTCCCCGTGGCGGCGTGGTACGAGTGCAGATCCTGCAGCGACTTGAGCACGGCGGGGCCGCTCCGGTCGATCGTCTGCTGCCGGAACGGGTTGTCGAAGTCCGGGAAGATCCCGCGCACCCAGCTGACGCCGAAGACCAGCAGGACGATGACGATGCCCAGGCCGACGAGGCCCCACGGAATGCCACGGCGCGGCTCGCGCGGCGGCTCGTACTGCGGCGGTTCGGGCGGCGGCGCCTGCCGTCGCCGCTCAGGAGTGAAAACCCCCATGACTCGGTGGTCCTACCCGCTCACGAGGCCGTGGGAACCTGTGTCTCGAGTCCTGCGGCAGCCCTGAGAGCGTCCGCGCGATCGGTGCGCTCCCACGTGAAATCGTGCTCCTCGCGCCCGAAATGACCGTAGGCGGCGGTCTGGGCGTAGATCGGCCGCCAGAGATCGAGGTCACGCAGAATCGTGCCGGGACGGAGATCGAACTTCTCGCGCACGAGCTCGGAGATCCGGTCGAGCGGGATCCGCTCCGTGCCGAAGCACTCGACCTCGATCGAAACCGGATGGGCCACTCCGATCGCGTAGGACACCTGGACCTCGCAGCGTTCGGCAATGCCGGCGGCGACCACGTTCTTGGCCACATAGCGGGCGGCATAGGCGGCGGAGCGGTCGACCTTCGTCGGATCCTTGCCGGAGAACGCGCCGCCGCCGTGGCGGGCCGCGCCGCCGTAGGTGTCGACGATGATCTTCCGGCCGGTGAGCCCGGTGTCTCCCATCGGCCCGCCGAGGACGAACTTCCCCGTCGGGTTGACAAGGACGAAATCGCGCTCTTCGAAGCGCCGCTCGTCGTAGAAGTCGCGCGGCAGGATCGGGTGCAGGACGTGCTCGATCAGGTCCGGCTTGATGAGCGCCTCGGTGTCGAGACCGTCGCGGTGCTGCGTCGAGATGAGAACGCGCACGACTTCGACAGGCCGCTGGCGCCCCTGCTCGTCGATCTCGTAGCGGATCGTCACCTGCGTTTTCCCGTCGGGCCGCAGGTACGGGAGGATCTGCGCCTTCCGCACCTCGGAGAGCCGCTTGGCGATCTTGTGGGCGAGCATGATCGGGAGCGGCATGAGCTCCTCGGTCTCCGTGCACGCGTACCCGAACATCATCCCCTGGTCGCCGGCGCCGAGCCGGTCGAGGGGGTCGTCGTCTCCGCGCTGCGTCTCGTACGATCTCTCGACGCCGAGCGCGATGTCGGGCGACTGCTCGTCGAGCGCGACCATGACGCCGCAGGTGTCGGCGTCGAAGCCGTACTTGGCACGGTCGTAGCCGATCCCCTTGATCGTCTCGCGGACGAGGCTCGGGATCTCGACGTAGGTCTCGGTGGTGATCTCCCCGGCGACCACGACGAGCCCGGTCGTGACGAGCGTCTCGCAGGCGACGCGCCCGTTGGGATCGTCGGTGAGGACGGCGTCGAGGATCGCGTCCGAGACCTGGTCCGCGACCTTGTCCGGGTGACCCTCGGTCACGGACTCGGAGGTGAAGAGAAAGTCGCGCGCCATGATGCGAAAAGGCTACTGAATGGAAAGCAAGCCGACGAGCCGGGCGATGTCACCGTCGCGCTCGCCGTAGAGGACGAGTGACTGGAGCGGCTCGAGGTTGCGGTCGAGCGAGTCGGGGGTCGACTGGCCCGTGAAGCCCATGAGCCCGGTGACCGTGGGCAGCGCCACGCCGAGGTCGACGTACAGGAAACCGGTCGTCTCGTCGGGCATGCCCGCAGCTTCTGTGGCGGCCTTGAACTTCGGGTCGTCGGCCAGCGTGCTTCCGCCTTCGTGGAGGTCGGCGATCCCCTGCTGGGACGTGGTGATCACGAGCTTGCCGTCGAAGGCCGCGTAGTAGACCGACACGAATTGGTGCACAGCGAGCTGCTTGGCCGGCACCCCGTCGACGTCGACGGACTGGAGCTCCGCGTCCCCGTAATACTCAGACACCTCGTCGGCGAGCTTGTCGAGGACCGCGAGCGCACCCTGCTCGTCGTCCACCTGGGTGACGATCGTGACCTCCGGGATCGGGAAGCCCGGGCGCATGTAAAGGGCGGACTCGGCGGAGAAGAGCGGAAACACGTCCTCGTCGAGCGAGACTCCGAGCTCGGACTCGGCGCGGCCGATGTCGCGCTCGATCCCCGGAGCCACCTCCGCGAGGAAGTCGCGCAGCGCCCCCAGCTGGCGCTCGAGCTCGTTGGTGCCCGCATAGAGGAATGCGCCGCCCGGGACCTGATCCGGGAGCTCGGCGGTGAACTCCTCCGAGAAGAGATCGCTGGTCGCAGGGCTCGCCGCGCCCTCGATGTGGATGCCGTCGTCCTGAGGATCGAGTGCAAGGGCGACCGAGGGCGTGTCCGAGCCGAAGAGCCCTGCTAGCGGCGTCGAGTCGAGGGCCGAGCTGGCGACGTAGACCTGTGCGATGCCGTCGTCGGCCACCTCGCCGCTGACCTTCTGGTAGTCGCCGTCGGACTCGAGCGTCCCGTCGGCCTGGAGCCGCTCGAACTCGTCGAGGTTCGCCTCGCTGTCGGAGAACGCCACCCAGCCGTCGATCTCCCGCGAAACGAGCTCTTCGTGGCTCT
>JAICVP010000336.1 GCA_025935275.1 Thermoleophilia bacterium | reverse complement strand
GTCGCCCGCGAGCTCCTGAAGAAGGAGCTGGTGCACGCCGACGCGCCCAACGTCGACGGGCGCTCGCTCGGCGAGATCGCGGCCGCCGTCGAGGAGAAGCCCGGTCAGGAGGTCGTCGTGCCCATCGAGACCCCGATCAAGCCGATCGGCGGGCTCGCCGTGCTCCGCGGGAATCTCGCGCCCGAAGGCTGCGTCGTGAAGCTCGCCGGGCACGAGCGCCTGACACATCGCGGCCCGGCGCGGGTCTTCGACTCCGAGGAGGCCTGCTTCGCCGCGGTCGAGAAGCAGGGCATCAAGGAGGGCGATGTCGTCGTCATCCGCTACGAGGGGCCCGCAGGTGGGCCCGGCATGCGCGAGATGCTGCACGTGACCGCCGCGCTTGTCGGAGAAGGCCTCGGCGACAAGATCGCGCTCATCACGGACGGGCGCTTCTCGGGCGCTACACACGGGCTCATGGCCGGGCACATCTCGCCGGAGGCCGCACGGGGCGGCCCGATCGCGGCGCTCGAGGACGGCGACACGGTGATCATCGACGTGGAGGCGCGGACGTTGTCCGTCGAGCTCTCCGACGACGAGCTCGCGGAACGGCTCGCACGCTGGAGCCCACCGCCCCCGCGCTACGAAACCGGGGTGTTCGCCAAGTATGCGGCGTCGGTCTCATCTGCCTCCGAAGGGGCAGTGACTCGACCGCAGGCCCCGCCTTATACTCAGACCTGAGCGACGGGCAGCGGCCCCGCTCGCATCAAGAGAGGCTGAGGGAACCGGCCCTTCGAAGCCTCGGCAACCTACTCCGACGAGCAAGGTGCCAATCCCGGCCGAGCCTCCGGGCTCGGGAGGATGTCAGCGAGAAAGGAGCCAGAAATGCCCGCCACATCTCTCCGTTGCCGTAGCTGCGCGACCGAATACGCGCTCGAGGACATCGGCACCTGCACTACCTGTTTCGGCCCGCTCGACCCCGTTTACGAGTGGGACGAGCTCGCGCGCACCATCTCGCGCGAGACGATCGCCGCCGGGCCCACATCCATCTGGCGCTACGCGCCGCTGCTCCCCGTCGAGGCGCCCGCGGAAGCGCGTCTCGCCCCCGGCTTCACGCCGCTCGTCCGCGCGCCTCGCCTCGCTGACGAGGTCGGGGTGGGAGAGCTCTGGCTCAAGCTGGACACCGCCAACCCCACGCACTCGTTCAAGGACCGCGTCGTCGCCGTTGCGGCGGCGAAGGCCCGCGAGCTCGGCCTCGAGACGATCGCCTGCTCGTCGACCGGGAACCTCGCCAACGCGGTCGCGGCGCGCGCCGCGGCGGAAGGCATCGAGGCTGTCGTCTTCTGCCCGGTAGACCTCGAGCCCGAGAAGCTCGTCGCCACCGCCGTCTACGGTGCCACCATCTATGCCGTCCGTGGCACCTACGACGACTGCAGCCGGCTCACGATCGAGCTCTCCTTCGAGCTCCCCTGGGGCTTCGTCAACGTGAGCCTGCGCTCGTACTACGCCGAGGGCTCGAAGACGGTCGCCTTCGAGATCTCCGAGCAGCTGGGCTGGGGCGCACCGGACGCCGTCGTCGCGCCGATCGCGTCGGGCTCCCTCTACTCGAAGATCGCCGAAGGCTTCGACCAGCTGCGCCTGGTCGGCCTCGTGGACGCCGAGACGCCGCGTCTCTTCGGCGGGCAGGCGGAGGGCTGCTCGCCGGTCGCGACGGCGTTCGCCTCCGGCGAGAAGGTCGCTCCCGTTCGGCCGGCGACCGTCGCGCGCTCGTTGGCGATCGGCAATCCGGCCGACGGAGACAAGGCCGTAGCGACGGCGCGCAGGACCGGCGGCGCGGTCTACGCGGTCGTCGAGGACGAGATCGGCGCCAACATGGCGCTCCTCGCCGAGCACGCGGGCGTCTTCGGCGAGACGGCGGCGGGGGTTTCCCTCGGCGCGCTGCGCCGAGCGGTCGACGCGGGCGAATTGGGCGCGGACGACCGCGTCGTGCTCGTCGTCACGGGCGACGGGCTCAAGACCCCGGCCCCGGTCGAGGCGAGTCTCGATCCGATCGGTATCGACGCGGACGCGGATGCGGTGCTGGAGCGGCTCGGCGTGTT
>JAICVP010000086.1 GCA_025935275.1 Thermoleophilia bacterium | reverse complement strand
GCACCCTTCGCGTCACGCGCCGGGAGCTGGGCTACCTCGCCGTCTTCGGGATCTGCGGGCTGGCCTTCGTCCACTTCTTCTACTTCACGGCGATCACGCATCTGGACATCGGAATCGCGCTCGTCATCCAGTACCTCGCTCCCGTGCTCGTCGCTTTGTGGGCACGCTTCTTCGTCCACGAGCCCGTGCGACGGCGCCTCTGGGTCGCGCTCGCGCTCGCCTTTGCGGGGCTGACGCTCGTCGCCCAGGTCTGGCATGGAGGCAGCACCCTGGACGGCGTCGGAGTCGCCGCCGCGCTCGCGGGCGCGTTCGCCTACGCCCTCTACATCCTCATGGCCGAGCACAGCGTGCGCGGCGGTCGCGACGTCTACTCGCTCCTCGCCTGGGGCTTCCTCTTCGCCGCGCTCTTCTGGGCAGTAGTGCAGCCGTGGTGGAGCTTCCCCGAGGGCGTCCTCACGAGCGACGCCTCGCTCCTCGGCCGGCTCGACGACTACAGCCTCCCCGTCTGGCTCCTCATCCTCTACATCGTCGTGCTCGGGACCGTGGTCCCATTCATCTTCATGATCACGGCGCTTCGCCACATTCCGGCGACGCGCGCCACGGTGGTCGCAATGGTGGAGCCGGTGCTGGCCGGTCTCGTCGCCTACGCGTGGCTAGGGGAGGAGATTTCTGCGGAGCAGCTGGTCGGCGGCCTGATGGTGCTCGCAGCGATCGTCCTCGCACAGACCGCGAGGGGAACCTAGGTCGTGCCGAGCGCGTCGCGAAGCTCGGCCAGCTTCTCGGCGCGCAACTCCTCGCGCTCGCCGCGCTTGACCGCCTCGACGACCTCTTCGACGAGACCCGCCAGCTCAACCGGGTTGAACGGCTTCGTGATGTAGTCGAGCCCGCCGGCTCCGAGCCCGCGGGCGCGGTCGCGGACATCGGCCCGCGCGGTGAGGAAGATGATCGGAATGCGGCGTGTCGCCTCATCCTGGAGCAGCCGCTCGGCAACCGTCCAGCCGTCGAGCCCGGGCATCATCACGTCGAGCAGAATCGCGTCGGGCCGCTCCCGCTTCGCCAGCTCGAGCCCGACCTGCCCGTTCTCGGCTTCGAGCACCGTCGTCCCCTCGGCCTCGAGGTTCACCCGGCAGAGGAGCCGAATCGGATCCTCGTCGTCGACGACCAACACGGTCAGGGCCATCAGGCGGTCACCTTCTCCGGAGTGGGCTCGACCGCGCCGGTCGCCGCCGCGGGAAGCTCGAAGACGAACGTGGAGCCCTGGCCTTCCTTCGACTCGACCCAGATCCTCCCGCCCATCGCAACGACCAGCCCGCGCGCGAGGAAGAGGCCCAGACCCGTCCCGTGCACGCCGGGCCCGGCGCTCTCGGCACGGTAGAACTTCGAGAAGATCCGCTGCTGGTCCGCGCGGGGAATCCCGACGCCCTGGTCGGAGACGCGCACCTCCGCGCTCTCGGGGCGGCGCCGGGCGGAGATGGAGATCCGACCCCCCTCGGGCGAAAACTTCACTGCGTTGTCCACGAGGTTGAGGAGGACCTGGGAGACCTTCTCGCGATCGGCCTCGACGAGGACTCCGGCGCTCGGGACGTCCACATCGAACTCCCAGCGCTCGGCGTGCTCCTGCACGCGCGCGACGACCTCGCCTGCGACGGCGCCGACGTCGACCTGCTCGATATGCAGCCGCAGGGTGCCCGTCTCGAGGCGGGCGACGCTCAGGAGGTCGTCCACGATGTTGATGAGCCGCTCGGACTCGGAGGCGATGTAGCTCAGGAAGGTCCTGCGCTCGACGTCCGAGAATTCCACGTCCCCACGCATCAGCGTCTCCGCGAATCCGTAGATCGACGTGAGCGGGGTCCGGAGCTCGTGCGAGACCGTGGCGACGAAGTCCGACTTCATCTGCTCCACCACACGCTCGCTCGACACGTCGCGGAAGGCGAAGACCCGGCCGGCGACGGCGCCGCTCGCATCGAGCATGACCGCCTCGCTGAGCGAGATCCAGACCTCCTTGTCGCCGCGCTGGATCGAGAGCGTGCGCTCTCCCGGAACGGCGTCGTCGCCCGCGGCCAGGTCGCGCTGCAGCACCCTGGAGACGCGCCGGCCGAGAGCCTCCGCAGCCGGGACGCCGCTGATCTGCTCCGCGGTCGCGTTCCAGAGGACGATGTTCCCCTCGCGGTCGACGGCGACGATGCCGTCGGCGATGTTCGCGAGGATCGCGTCGCTCCGGTCCTTCTCCTCGGCGACGCGCTGGTAGAGCTCCGCGCTCGAGAACACGGCCGAGGCCGTCGCGGCGAGCGCCGAGAGCGCCTGCACCTCGTCCTCCCGCCAGGTACGCACCGCTGTGTCGTAGACGGTCAGCACTCCGCTCAGCCCCCCGCCGTGGAGGAGCATGGGGACGGCGACGCAGGAGATCATCCCGTTGGCCAGCAGCGGATCCTCGTGCGCGAAGCGGGGAGTCTCGCGCGCGTCGGAAACCGCGTGCGGCGCCCGCGACTGCGCCGCGATCCCGACCGCACCTCCGGCCGAGCTCGAGCGCGTGTTACGGATGCCCTGCGTCCCGGGGCCCCAGGCCGCGCGCACGACGAGGTCGTCGTTCTCGAGCAGGCGGAGGACGGCCGCGTCGGCGTCGAGGAGGGCAGGTGCTTCGCGCACGACCTCCTCGAAGGCGGCGACGGGGTCGAGCTTCGTCGCGAGCAAGCCGCCGATGTCGGCCAGGCGCTGGGAGAAGGTGTGCGCCCGCCGTTCACCCTCGAAGAGCTCGGCCCGCTCGAGGGCGCCGCGAGCCGCACCCGTCAGGTGCCGCGCGAGGGCGAGATCCTCGTCGGAGAAGCTGCGCTCGTCGCGGAAGAGAACGACCACGGCGTGCTTCTGCCCCTGGGCGCCGATCACGGGGGCGGCGATGAGCGAGCAGTAGCCCTGGCCGGTGAGGAGGTCTCGGAAGCTCTCCTTGAACCGGTCGTCGCGTTCGAGCGCGGAGGCCGAGAGGATGCGGCCCTCCTCCGCTGCAGCGCCGAGCGGAGAAACGTCGCCCGCGACACCGGCGGAGAGCCCCTGGCGAAGCTCGGGAGGCAGCTCGTGGGACCCGGAGAGCATCAGCCGGCCGCCCGAGGGCTCGAGGACGAGAGCCGACGAGCCGCCGAGCGCGTCGCACGCGGCCTGGGCCAGCGCGTCCAGTGTCTCGCCGAGCGAAAGCGTCGAGCCGAGCACTTCGGCGATCCGGTAGAAACCGCGCTGCACCTGGGCCTGGCGCTCGCGCTCGCCGAAGCTCTCGGCGTTGTGGAGCGCGAGCGAGGCGAGGCGGGCGAAGGTGTCGAGCAGCTCGAGGTTCTTCTCGTCGAAGCGACCGTTCTCGCGTGCGCACACGCCGAGCACGCCGCGCACCTCCCCGAGCCACGTGATGGGCGCGTCCATGACCTCGGCGAACACCTTGTAGTCCTCCGTCGGCGTCGGGCTCTCCGAGCGCGCGAAGTCGCGCTTGAGGACGGGGCGCCCGGTGGACAACACCTGCAGGAAGGTGCCGTGCGGGACGATTTCTCGGCCGACGTTTCGCTCCGGTACGCCGAGCACCGCCTCGCAGCGCAGCATCGTCCGCCGCTCGTCGAAGACCCAGCAGTCGGCCGCATCGGCGCCGAGCAGGTGCACCACCTCGGTGACGAGGCGCTGGATGACGGACGAAAAGCGCAGGTCGGAGGTGAGCACCTGGCCGGCCTTGAGCAGGGCTGCCTGCTCCTGCAGCCGGCGCTCGTTCTGCTGCAGGAGCTGCGCCGTGTGGACGGCGAGTCCGATCTCGCGCGCGACCGCCTCCGCGACGGAGATGTCGTGCGTGCTCCAGGTCGAGGGCTCCGCCCGGTGGAGCGCGAAGACTCCGATCATTCGGTCGAAGACGAGGATCGGCGTCGCGATGACCGCGCGCGTCCCGAGCTCCACCAGGGTCTCCCGCCCACCGAGGCTCGGATCGTCGATCTCCGGCGCGGTCAGGATGTCGGAGATCGCGAACGTCCGCCGCTCGCGGGCGGCGAGGTTGGAGACAGGGAGGCGGCCGGCGGCGTTGCCGATCGTCTCGACTCCGGGCGCATCCCACTCGGCGCGGACCGGCACTCCCTCGCTCGGGTCGCCGAGGCGGATGAACGCGCGGGAGAGGTCGAGCGCCATGCCGACCTCCCTGACCGCGACGCTGAGCACTGCGTCGAGGTCGAGCTCGGAGCGCACGCGCCTGGAGATGTCCGCGGTGAGGCGCTCACGCTCGAGTGCTTCCTGGAGCGCCTCGCGCGACGTGGCGTGGCCGAGGGCGAGTGCGGTCTCGTTCGCGAGGTCCTGCATGAGCTCTGTCTCCGACGGCGTGAAAAGCCGCGGCTTCTCGCTCGCGACCGCGAGCACGGCGGTCACGCGGCCATCGGCGAGAAGCGGGACGAAGGCAGCGCTGTGGGCGCCGACCTGGGCGGCGAGGTCCTGGTTCACCTGCGGGGAGGTCTTGACGTCGAAGACGACCAGGGCGGTCCGCTCGCGCGCGACGGACACGACCCCGCTGCGTGCGGTCTCGAGATCGAGGACGACGGTCTGCCACCAGGACTCGTCGATCCCGCGGGCGGCATACCCCGCGGCGACGCCCGCCTCCTCGTCCACGGTGGCGATCATGGCCTTCGTGATCTCGAGCACGCTCTCGAGCTCGTCGAAGAGCCGGTTCGCGGCCTCGCGCCCGCTTCCCGCCTGCGCGAGCGCGCTGGAGAGCCTGGAGATGGACTCGGCGTCGCGACGGCGCTCCGATGCCTCCTGCTCGGCTTCGACGACGCGCGGCGCGGCCGAGACGAGGAGATGCCGCTCGTCCCAGCGCCAGATGAAGAGCACGGCCGGCAGGTAGGCGAGCACTGTCAGACCGAAGACCGTCCAGGGATCGACTGACCCGAGGAAGTTCTCGTCCGTCAGCTTGGCTGCGGCGATCGCCGAGGCCACGCCGCCGATGAGCACGAAAACGAGCCAGATCCCCAGCCCGAGCCAGGGAAGACGCTTGCGGCGGCGGAAGAGCTCGGGCGCAAGCGCCAGCGCGACGCCGAAGTACAGCGCCGCAAGGACGAGAAGAGGAACGACCTCGAGCAGGATGACTCGACTGTGGTGACTCACTGGGCACCGTGATGATAGGTGCGCCTCGCGCGCCCGTCGAGAAGCGCGAAGCAGGGAAATCACGATTGCAAAGATGGGCCGAAGGACCTATTGGCAGACCCGAGGCGCGGCTGTACCGTCCCCGCCACTGGGCGATGCGAACCGCGGCATGTGTCCCTGGCCATGTAGAGCCGCGGTGAGCAACTGTGGGAAGGCCCGCCGCGCTTACCCCCCGAGCGGCGGGCTTTTCCGCTTCCAGACAGTTCTCCCTCGGGTTTTTCCGGGCCGTAACTACACTGGCAGGCGGTGGTCAAGCGGCTGGTCCTCGCCTCGCCCAGGGGCTATTGCGCCGGCGTCGAGCGGGCAGTCGAGACCGTGACGCGGGCCCTCGAGCTGCACGGCGCGCCCGTTTACGTGCGCAAGCAGATCGTCCACAACGCGCATGTCGTCCGTGAGCTCGAAGATCGCGGAGCAGTCTTCGTCGAGGAGGTCGCCGAGGTACCACCCGGAGGCTTCGTGGTCTTCTCGGCGCACGGCGTCTCGCCGGCCGTCCGGCACAGCGCGCGCTTCCGCGGGCTCCGGGCGATCGACGCCACCTGCCCGCTCGTCTCCAAGGTCCACGCCGAGGCTCGGCACTTCGCGCGGCTGGGGTACACGATCCTCCTCATCGGCCACGCCGGGCACGAGGAAGTCGAAGGAACGATGGGCGAGGCCCCGCAAGCGGTGTTGCTCGTCGAGACGGCCGAGCAGGCGGAAAGGATCGTCCCTCCGCAGATCGAGAAGCTCGTCTACCTGACCCAGACCACGCTGTCCGTGGACGAGACCGAGCAGATCGTCGCCGTGCTTCGGCGCCGCTTCCCCGGGATCGAGGCGCCAAAGAAGGACGACATCTGTTACGCGACGACGAATCGCCAGCGCGCGGTGAAGCGGATCCTCGCGGCGGTCGACCTCCTCCTGGTCATCGGCTCGCACAACAGCTCGAACTCGAACCGCCTCGTCGATGTCGCCAGGGCCGGCGGGATCGAGGCCTACCTGATCGACGACGAGAGCGAGATCGAAGAGGCCTGGCTCGAGGGGGTCGAGAGCGTCGGGCTCACTTCGGGCGCGTCCGCTCCCGAGTCCCTCGTGGGGCGGGTGGTCGGCTGGTTCCAGGACCGCGGGGTCTCCCAGATCGAGTCGCTCGAGGGCGCCGTCGAGGACGTGTTCTTCAAGCTCCCGCGCGAGGTACGCGCGGAGACCGTCACCACGACGTAGCGGACACGCTCCCCACGCGCCGGCCCGCGCGCGAGAAAAGAGCGACCGAATGGCCGTCCGGGAAGAGAGTCGCGACGAGCCGCCCCTCGTCGGCAAAGCCAAGCCCGCCGCCGAAGCTCCCAGCAGGGACCTGGAACGCGGCCAGGAGCCGGCCTTTTCGCCACAGCTCCACCGCGGCCTCGACCGGCTTCTTGGCCGGAAACCGGTAGATGGCGAGCGCCAGCGTTCCGTCCGGCGCCGTGGCGAGATGCGAGATGTCGAAAGGCTCGCCGAGCTCGACGCTCGGGAACGCGGCGTCGATGGCCTCAGAGCTCAGGTACTCCCGACCGTGGTGGAGGACGCGCTTGCGAGTGAAGTCCCCGACCGCGACGTATCCGGACGCCGACCGCTCCACCGACGCCTGCGGGGCCGCCGGGCCCGGGGCTGCCGAAACCGCCTGCTCCTTCCCGTCCGGCCTGATCGCATCGGCGGCCGCCACCGCGACGAGTACGACGACCGCGGCCAGGAGGAGCCGGGTCATCCGGCCTTGCGCACCGCCAGCTCGTCGCCGACCTGCACGTCCTCGGCCAGCGTCTCGCCGGCGATCCAGTCACGGTGCTCGAGCAGGCCCTCGTCGTCGTTGGCGATCGTGAGCACGATGCGGTCCGTGACCTCGAGCCCGGCGTCACGCCGAAGCCGCTGCACCGAGTGGATGAGGTCGTAGACCCGCCCCTCGGTGACGAGCTCGTCGTCCAGGCGCGTGTCGACGCCGACGACGTACTCGTCCTCGTGCTTGACCTCCCAGCCTTCGCGAGCCGCGTACTCGAGCATGAACTCGCCCTTCGAGAGGATGTAGGCGCCGGCGCGAAGCGTCCCGTTCGTGACCTCGAAGCTGCCTTGCTCGAGCAGCTTTCGCAGCTCGGGGAGATTCGGCCCGTAGCGCGGCCCGACGAGGTCGAGGCGCGGCTTCGCGCGCATGTCGGCCACCTCCCCTGGGCTCTCGTGAATGGCCACCTCCTTCACGCGGAGCTCGGCCGCGAGGTCCTCCACCTGTCTGGAGATGAGCAGCCGCCTGCCCGGGTCCGACGTGGCGACGACGAGCCGCCGGAGTGGCTGGCGCAGCTTGATCCCGGCCGCGTCGCGCGCGGCACGGGCGAGCTCGGCGACGCGGCGGGCGCCGGCCACCTCGGCGAGGAGCTCGGAATCCTCGTAGCGGGTCGCCGGCTGGGGCCAGCCTGCGAGGAACGCGCTCTCCGGCGCGCCGCGGACGGACGCTGCGAGGTTTCGCCACAGGTGCTCGGCGAGAAACGGCATCACCGGCGCGATCACGCGCACCGCCTGGACGAGCGCGTACCAGAGGGTCCTGAACGCGGGCTCGTCGAGGCTGTAGAACCGTTTGCGGGAGCGGCGGATGTACCAGTTGGAGAGGTCGTCGGTGAAGCGCTCCCACGCATCCGTGACGTCGGGCGTCCAGAACCGCTCGTACGCGTCCGTGGCCTCCTCGACGAGCTGCTGGGTGCGCGCCAGCAGCCAGCGGTCGAGCGGCCGGAGCTCTTCGAGATCCGGGCCGCCGGCGAGGTCCCGGTACGTGGGCTCGAAGCCCTCGATGTTCGCGTAGAGGACGAAGAACGACGCCGAGTTCCAGAAGGTGAGGAGGCGCCGCTTGACCTCGTTTGCCGGCCCGTAGCCGAAATTCAGGTTCTGCTGCGGGACGTGGTCGCAGTACATGAAGCGCATCACATCCGCGCCCATCTTGTCCATCGCCTCGTTGGCCTCGATCGCGTTCCCCCAGGACTTGTGCATCTCCTTGCCGGTC
>JAICVP010000050.1 GCA_025935275.1 Thermoleophilia bacterium | reverse complement strand
TCCGTCCTGCTCGGCCCCTCGACGAGCACCTGCTCGGTCCGCCCCACGCGCTCCGCGTTGCGGCGCGCGGCGAGCCCTTGCACGACCTCGATGAGTCGCTCGATCCGCTCGGCCTTCACTTCCTCCGCAACCTGCCCGGGCATCGTGGCGGCCTCCGTGCCGCTGCGCGGGCTGAAGACGAAGGTGAACGCGCCGTCGTACCCAACCTCCTCGACGACTTCGACGGTCTCGGCGAAGTCCTGGTCGGTCTCTCCCGGGAATCCGACGATGATGTCCGTCGTGAGGGCGAGATCGGGAATCGCCGCGCGGAGCCTGTCCACGAGGGTGAGGTAGCGCTTGCGGCTGTACGTGCGGCGCATCGCCTTCAGAATCCGAGTCGAGCCCGACTGGAGCGGTAGATGGATGTGCTCGCAGACCGCGGCGCATTCCGCCATCGCGGCGATCACCGGTTCCCTGAAGTCCTTGGGATGCGGGCTCGTGAAGCGGACGCGATCGAGTCCCTCGACGCTGTCGAGCGCGCGCAGGAGCTCTCCGAACTCCGTGGTGATCTCCGGAGCAAGGTCGCGCCCCCACGAATTCACGTTCTGGCCGAGGAGCGTGACTTCGCGGACGCCCTCACGTGCGAGCGCGGAGACCTCGGCGACGATGTCACCCGGCCGCCTGCTTCGCTCGCGCCCGCGCACAGCAGGGACGATGCAGTAGGCGCACTTCGAGTTGCAGCCCATCGAGATCTGCACCCACGCTTGGAACCGCCGCTCGCGTCGCGCCGGGAGATCGGCGGCGAACTCGGTCCACTCGGCGAAGCGCCCGCGGGCGATGCCCTCGCCGCCGGCGCCGACCCAGTCCGCGAGGTGCGAGATCGAGCCGGGCCCGAACGCGACGTCGACCTCCGGGTAGAGCTCGAAGATGCGTTCGCGCTGTGCCTCGGCGTAGCAGCCGCCGACGGCGATGACCTTCTCCGGATCGCGGGCCTTGAGTGCGCGTGCCTGCGCGAGATGGGCTGCGAATCGCTGATCCGGCTTCTCACGCACCGTGCACGTGTTGAACACGATCACGTCGGCGGCATCCTGCGAACGCGCCTCCCCGAGGCCGAGCGACTCGAGCATTCCCTTGATGCGCTCCGAGTCGTGGGCGTTCATCTGGCACCCGAATGTGGACACGAAATAGCTGCGCACGGCGTCAACTGTATCGGGGTCGGAAACGGCCTTGCCTAGCCCCTCGGGGCGCCGTTCGGGCTCAAACCCTGATCACTTGGCGAACTCTGTCGCTCGAGACTCCCGGATCACAGTCACCTTGATCTGGCCCGGATATTCGAGCTGGTCCTCGATCTCGCGGGCGATCTCGTGTGAGAGGAGGACTGCGGTGTCGTCGTCGATCTCGGACGGCTTCACCATGACGCGGATCTCACGCCCTGCCTGCAGCGCGTACACGCGCTCGACTCCCTTCTTCGTGGAGGCGATCTTCTCGAGCGACTCGAGCCGCTTGATGTAGTTCTCGAGACTCTCGCCGCGGGCGCCCGGGCGCGAGGCCGAGATCGCGTCTGCGGCGATGACGAGCACGGCCTCCACGGTCTGCGGTTGCACCTCGTAGTGATGCGCCTCGACCGCGTGAACGACGTGCTGGGACTCGCCGTAGCGTTTGGCCTGCTGCGCCGAGATGAGCGCGTGCGAGCCTTCGACCTCGTGCGTCATCGCCTTGCCCAGGTCGTGCAGGAGAGCTGCCCGCTTGGCGGTCTTCACGCTTGCGCCGAGCTCCGAGGCCATGATCCCGGCCAGGTGGGCGCACTCGAGCGAGTGCTTGAGGATGTTCTGACCGTAGCTCGTGCGGTAGCGCAGCCGGCCGAGGAGCTTCACGAGCTCTTCGTGCATCTGACCGCAGTTGGCCTCGAAGACAGCCTGCTCCCCTGCCTGCTGGATGTGCTCTTCGATCTCGGCCTTGGAGCTGTAGTACATCTCCTCGATGCGGGACGGATGGATGCGTCCGTCCTCCACGAGCTTCGTCAGCGTGAGCTTCGCGACCTCACGGCGCACACCGTCGAACGACGACAGGACAACGGCCTGCGGCGTGTCGTCGATGATGAAGTCGACGCCGGTGAGGTTCTCGAGAGCGCGGATGTTTCGGCCCTCACGGCCGATGATCCGGCCCTTCATGTCGTCGGACGGTAGCTCGACGATCGACACCGTCGTCTCCGCCGCGTGGCTCGCGGCCACGCGCTGGAGAGCGTCGGCGACCAGGTTCCTCGCGCGGCGCTTGGCGTCGGTGCGGGCCTCTTCCTCCATCTGCCGCACCATTCGTGCCATCTCGTGACGCACGAGCTCCTCTGAGCGCTCGAGGACGTGGCGCTTCGCCTCCTCGATGGTCAGGCCCGAGATCCGCTCGAGCTCCTTCAGCTGCTGCTCGCCCGCGGCCTTCGCCTCCTCCTGCATCGCCTTCAAGTGCGTCTCCCGGTCGGCGAGCCCCTGGTCGCGGCGCTCGAACTCAGTCAGCTTGCGGTCGACCTCCTCTTCTTTGGCGAGCACGCGCTCCTCGATCTTGATGATCTCGGCACGCTTGTCCTGCAGCTCGCTCTCGACCTCGGCACGGAGCTTGAGCGCCTCCTCGCGCGCTTCCACCTGGGCCTCGCGGCGGATCGCCTCGGCGCTCCGCTTGGCCTCCTCGCTGAGGCGCAGGTTCTCGGCGGCGGCCGCGTCGGCGTCGCGCGACGACAGCAGGCGCGACCCCACGTAGATGCCGACAGCCAAGCCTGCCCCGATCCCGGCGATCAGGAGGCCGATGAGAATCACCATTCCTCGCTCCTACGCGGTCTGGCCCGTAGGAACGGGTTCGTCGATCGGGCGGTCCGGAACCGGCAGGCTTACGCCCGCCTACTCGAGGCGCATCCTCCGGGTCTCAGGGCCGTTGGTCATTGAACTGGGCTTCGAAAGGTCGTGGGTGGCAGATTTCCGATTCGGCGAAAAACCGTTCCGTGCAGGCTTTTTGTGTGTGTGGTGAAGCAGGCCTATCCTAGCCCTTCGGCGGCGCTCTCGTCCAGAGCGCCGAGGACTGTCTCGATTGCCTCGAGCTCGAAGCCGCGGCGCTGGAGGAGTGTCCACGCCTTTTGGGGCCGCAGACCCCTGACGAGGCCCGCGGCTCTGCGGGCCTCGGATTCGAGCTCGGCGATCGCCTGCCGCACAAGCGGTTCAGGAAGTCCCTCCCCGGCGAGGCGCGCTTCGATGGCCGCGTCGCCCCATCCTCTTTCAGCGAGCGCGAGAGCGCGCCCCCGGGCAAGTCGCTGATCGTCGACGAACCCGGCACCCGTGAGGGTGGCCACGGTTGCCTCCGCGGCGTCGGGGCGCACCCCGCGGTTCTGAAGCCGTTCCCGGAGCCGCCGCTCGGAGAGCGGTCGAGTCCGAAGCGAGCGAACCGCGGCCCCGAGCGCGCTCTCGCGCCTCAGCTCGCGGGCCAGGGAACGCGCCAGCGGGCGATCGAGCTCGATGCCGGTGCGGAGCCCGCAGCGGACGATGACGTCCTCCGAGACGGTGCGCCACTTCCGTCCGTCGAGCTCGACGGAGACGCGCCCGGGCCCCGCCCTGCGGAGCGCGGTGACCTTAGGCGGCTGCGACCTCGTCCGCGGCCTGCTCGGCCGCCTCGGCCTCCGAGTCGGCGTCCTTCTTGCTCGGCTGAACAGCGTCGTCGCTGATAGGCAAGAGGCGCGAGGACACGACCGCGTCCGGGCCGATGTCCGTCTGGAGCGCGCGGAGGATCTGCTCGGAGACATCCGGGTGCTCCTTGAGGAACGCCGTCGCGTTCTGCCGTCCCTGCCCGAGGCGCTCGTCGCCGTAGCTGAAGTAGGAACCGGACTTCTGCACGATCTTCCGCTCGAGACCGACTTCGAGAACCGTTCCCTCCCACGAGATGCCGTCGCCGTAGATGATGTCGAACTCCGCCTGCTTGAACGGCGGGGCGACCTTGTTCTTCACGACCTTGACGCGGACACGGTTGCCGATCGCCTCGACGCCTTCCTTCAGCGTCTCGATGCGCCTGATGTCGAGGCGGACAGAGGAGTAGAACTTCAGCGCCCGGCCGCCCGGGGTCGTCTCGGGGTTCCCGAACATGACCCCGATCTTTTCGCGGAGCTGGTTCGTGAAGAGGGCCACGGTGCCGGTGCGGTTGAGGGTGCCGGCGAGCTTGCGGAGCGCCTGGCTCATGAGGCGCGCCTGCAGGCCGACGTGGCTGTCCCCCATCTCGCCCTCGATCTCGGCCTTGGGCGTCAGTGCGGCCACGGAGTCGACTGCGACGACGTCGACCGCGCCGCTGCGGATGAGAAGCTCGGCGATCTCGAGCGCCTGCTCGCCGTGGTCGGGCTGGGAGACGAGGAGATCGTCGATGTTGACGCCGATTCGCCTGGCGTACGACGGGTCCATCGCGTGCTCGGCGTCGATGAAGGCGCAGATCCCGCCGCGCCGTTGGGCCTCGGCGATCACGTGGTAGACCAGCGTGGTCTTGCCCGAGGATTCCGGGCCGAAGATCTCGACGATGCGACCGCGGGGCAGGCCGCCAACCCCGAGCGCGACGTCGAGCGAGAGCGACCCCGTCGAGATCGATGGAATCGCAATCTGGGCCTGGTCGCCCATCTTCATGACCGTGCCTTTGCCGTACTGCCGCTCGATCTGGCTCAGAGCGGCGTCGAGTGCTTGCTCACGCTCCAAGGCGTTCAACCTCCTAACGACACCGTTTCGAAGACTTCGTACTGCGCGCCGCCCGGACGCAGACGGGAAATCATCACGGCCGCGTCGGACGGAGCGAATTCACCGAGGTCGGGGAGCGGCGGCCGAGCGCGCGGACGGTCGCGAAAGCGCGCAACCGTGACGTGCGGAAGCCAGCGGCGCGCTTCGCGCGTATAGAGGTCGCGTTCCTCGAGAGCGCCGAAGAGCGTCTCTGCGATGGCCTCTCCGCGGCCCCCCTTGTCCGCGAGAACGATCATCGCCACGCTCCTGGTCTCGCGGTACCGCTCGACGGCGAACAGCGGGCGTTCGCGACCCGCGCAGGCCCCCCGCAGCGCATCGACGACCTCCCCTGACCGAGCTGCGGCAGTGGCACCGAGAAATGCGAGCGTGACATGGAGATTCCCGGGCGAGACGACGCGCAGCTCTCGGCCCTCGAGCTCGGCGGCCTGCCAGGCAACGAGGCCGTCCACGGCAGCGGGAGGCAGGAGCAGGGCACAGAAGAGCCGTAATCGCTCATCGCCCTCCACCCTACCGAGGGGAATCATGAGCCAGAGTCGTCGAATGCAACGAGATGCCGGCGGATGAGATGCAATGCAAGCGCGCACGCCCGGGCCCTGACCGCCTCGCGATCTCCGGGGAGCTGGAACCGCTCCGTCGACCCTCCGAAAGGAGATTCGACCGCTACGAAAACGAGTCCCACGGGCTTCTCAGGCGTGCCGCCTCCCGGGCCCGCGACGCCCGTGTCGGCGATCGCCACGTCGGCGCCCAGCTCCTTCCGCGCGCCGGCGGCCATTGCGGCCCCTACCTCCGCGGAGACCGCTCCAAGTTCGCGCAGAAGCTCGCCGGGCACACCGAGCTGCTGTTCCTTGACGTCGTTCGAATAGGCGATGACACCGCCGAGGAAGACGTCGCTCGACCCGGCGATGTCGGTGAGTCGCGCGCCGATCAGCCCGCCCGTGCACGACTCGGCGGTGGCCAGGGTGAGACCGCGGTCCCGGCAGAGGTCGAGCACGATCTCCTCGACCGGTCGCTCGTCGTCGGTGGCGAAGAGGTCGTCCCCGAAGGCCTCCACCAAGGCTTCGGCCAGAGCTGCAGCGGCAGCTTCGCTGCCGGGCCGCCGTACGAGCAGGTCGACGTGGATCTCCAGATCGCGCGCGCAGACGGTCGCCTCGATCCCGTCCCCATCTCCCCCGTGCTCGTCGAGGACGCGGGCGACGGCAGACTCCGTGGGCCCGAAGAAGCGAAGCGACCTGCGCGCGGGCGCGTCCGCCCGCCTCAGGATCTCCGCGAAGGCGGGATGGGCGATCGCGTTCGGCCAGAGGCGCCGCAGCTCGGCCGGTGGCCCGGGGAGCGCGATCGCCACTCGGCCGTCGCCGTGCTCGAGCAGGATTGCGGGCGCCGTTCCCGCAAGCCCGAGCGAAACGCCGCCTTCCGGGAGCGACGCCTGCTTGCGGATTCCCGGGAGAAAATCCCCGAAGGGGCGCTTGAGCCGCTCTGCCACGCCGCGCGAGAACGCCTCGATCTCCGCGGCGAGGTCCTCGTCGACCGCGAGCGAACGTCCCGCCGCGGCAGCGAGGAGCTCCACTGTCCGGTCGTCGTGCGTCGGCCCAAGCCCGCCGGAGACGACGCAGAGGTCCGCGCGAAGTCCGTCCTCGAGTGCTGCGGCAAGCTCCTCGGGCTGGTCACCTACGACCACGACCCGGTCGGGTTCGAGCCCGAGGCGGGTCAGGTCACGGGCGAGAAACGGGCCGTTCAGGTCGCGGCGGTCGCCGCGAACGAGCTCGCTCCCCGTGACGACGACGACGGCCCGTGGAGGAGCCAACTACGCGGTCGAAACGACGTGCAGTCCGTCGGCCTTGACGACGGCGATGGCGGGGTCGCCGGGCATGTTGTGAACCCGCTGGCCGTTCACGGTCGCCTTCAGGTAGGCCGGTGCGCCGAGCTGCATCCAGAGGCGCTTGTCGTCCACGAAACGCTGAGTCTGCCCGGCCTGAAGGGTGCCTTCGTAGAGGAGTTTGCCCGTCGCCGACTTGGAGCGCACCTGCAGCCAGCAGTCGCCGCCCTCGGCGTAGAGGACGAGCTTCGCCTTCTTCGAGCTCGGCGGGGGCGGAGTCGTGTCCGCCTCCTTGGTCGACGTACCCGTCGAGGCCGCGGGCGTGGTCGTCTGCGGCTGGAATCCGGTGGACTGCTCCGGCCCCGTCGAGCCGAATTTCCAGGCGACGACCACGAGGATGGTGACGGCGACGATCCCGGCGAGGGCAACGATGACGAAGTTCGACTCCACCGCCCGAGCGCGTGAGGCCTGCCTGCTCGGACGCGGCGCTGCCAGCGGCTCCTCCTCCCGGGTGAACCGGGAGTTGAACTCGTCCACGTACAGCTGGCCGTCGAGGCCGAGGTATTCCGAGTAGGTGCGCAGGAAGCCCTTGACGTATGTCTCGCCGGGCAGGACCTCGAAGCGCTCCTCCTCGAGCGCCCGCAAGTACTTCGCGCGGATCTTGGTATCCGCTTCTACTCGGGGGAGCTCGTAACCTTGGCGCAGCCGAGCTTCACGCAGGCTGTTGCCGATCTCGAACACGGGGAACCGGGATTGTAGCGCCCGGGGCCCCGTGCCCTAGCGCGAAGCCAGGGTGAGTACCGCGAAGACGCCGAGGGCGAGAGCACCGGTGATTGCGAGCAGGAGCGCAAAGCCGCCCAGGATGCGGGCTGCGGTGGCGAGCCCCCGTCCCCCGCTTCGCCCCAGCGACCGGTCGTACTCGAGTCGCGCGCGCCGGGCCATCCGCATCGAGAAGAACGCGAGCACAAACCCGACCGGAACGGCCGCGATCCCCCGGTAAAGATCCACGTAGCTCGTGTAGTGGGCCGCAGCGAGGGTGCCCCCGAGCACGGCGAGGGCCGCGAGGGCCAGGAGGAAGGCCCACACTGCCTGCGGGTTTCGGCTCACTGCTTGACGTACGGGCGGCCGACCGCGGCCGGGCCGCGCGAGCGGCCGACCACTCCGATCAGCGCGATGAGCGTGAGGATGTACGGAAGCGTTTGCAAGAGGTTGGACGAGATGCCGGCCTCGTTCTGCAGACGCTGGGCGAGCCCGCTCGAGAAGCCGAAGAGGAGACAGGCCGCGAAAGCCGGGAAGGGCCGCCACTTGCCGAAGATGACCGCGGCGAGGGCGATGTAGCCGCGGCCGGCCGTCATGTTCTCGTTGAAGGAGCCGACGAACCCGATCGAGAGGTATGCGCCGCCGAGCGCGGCCAGCATCCCCGAGAGGACGACGCACGCGTAGCGGATCCCGTAGACGGAGATTCCGACCGTGTCCGCTGCCTTCGGATGCTCGCCGACGGAGCGGATCCGCAGGCCGATCGGCGTCTTGAAGAGCACCACCCAGCTCAGGATCAGCAGGACGAGCATCAGCCAGATCATCAGGCTCATGGAGCCGATCACGTCGCCGATGAACGGGATCTTGTCGAGCCCGGGGACGGTCACCGTCGGGATGCGCGCGACGTCGGAGGGCGTTCCCTCCGTTCCGTAGATGTACCGGAAGAGGTAGCCCGTCAGCCCGAGGGCGAGGAAGTTGATGGCGAAACCGCTGACGATCTGATCCGCGCGCAGGTGAATCGAGAAGAAGGCATGGATGAGCGCTAGCGCGCCCCCGAACACCATCGCCATCAGGATCCCGACGACCCACGAGCCGCTCCAGGCTGCGGCCCAGATCCCGAAGAAGGCGCCGGAGAGCATCATCCCTTCGAGACCGACGTTGATCACCCCCGAGCGCTCGCAGAAAATGCCGCCCATCGCCGCGAAGGCGAGCGGGGTCGCGAAGCGGATCGTCGCGGCGAAGAGACCTGCGTTGACGACCGCGTCGAGGGAGTCCGTGTCCTTGGTCTGCGCCCAGAGCGCTGCGGCGGTTCCGCCGATCGCGACGGCGACCGCCCACCAGCCCAGACGCTTCTCGTCATGGGAGAGAGCCCAAAGCCCGCAGGCCAGGCCGGCGATGCCGACCGCGATCGGGCCGCCTTCGAAGCGAACATCCCAGGGCGGGAGCGCGAGCCAGAACGCGAGCAGGCCGAGACCGATCCCGTACCAGGCGATCGTCTTCGTCTCGGCGAGCTTGCGGACCCAGCTTCGGTCCTGGATCGCGGCCGCGACGGACATTAGAGTTCCTGCGCTTTCACTCTGGGCGGCGGCGAGGTGCCGGTGAGGCCGACCTTCTTCCGCGCGTTCCAGGCGTAGATGATCAGAAGCTCGGCGCCGACGAAGAGGATGATGAGCGCCTGGATCATCGTCGAGAGGTTGGTGGCCAGTTCGGCGGGGAAATCGGTGCCCGAGAGCTGCCTAGGCGAGGTGCCCACCTGCAGCGCGCCGAAGAGGAGCGCTGCGAAGAGGATCCCCACAGCCTTGTTGCGGCCGAGCAGCGCAACGGCGATCCCGACGAACCCGACGAAGCTCACGTCGTAGTCGTTGATCGCCTGGTGGAACTTCCACCCGAGGATGTCCAGCGCGCCTCCGAGACCCGCGAAGGCGCCCGCGATTCCCATGGCGAGGATGTAGTTCTTCGACACGTTGATCCCGCCGTAGCGCGCTGCCTCGGGGTTGAAGCCGACCGCGCGCACCTCGTAGCCGAGCGTCGTCCTGTTCAGCAGCAGGTGGTAGACGACGAGCGAGAAGAGCGCGATGAAGATCCCGGCGTGCAGCGGCTGCAGCGCGCCCCAGATCGGCCAGAGCTTCGCCGAGTCCGCGATGTCGTAGGAGCGCGGCACGTCCGGCTCGGTGCCCTGCATCCAGCCCCCGAGCTCGACGAGATATTTGCCCACCCAGAGGGCGATCCAGTTGAGCATGATCGTCGAGATGACCTCGTGGGCTCCGAAGGCGGCTTTCAGGAAGCCCGCGATCCCGGCCCAGATCGCGCCGCCGATGATGGCGCCGACAATGCAGATGAGGATGTGCAGCGGGCGCGGCATCCCCACGAAGATGTGCCCGAGGTAGAGCGCGGTCAGGAGGCCGACGAAATACTGCCCCTGCCCGCCGATGTTGAACATCCCGCAGCGGAAGGCGAACGCGACCGCGAGCGCGGTGAGAATGAGCGGCGTGGTGATGATCAGCGTCTGCTGGAGGTCGAGAGCGGCGCTGAACCGCTCGTCGCCCTGCACCCACGGGAAGAACCAGTTGAGCCCGGTGCCCGAGAAGATCGCCTTGTACGCGGCGAACGGGTCGTGTCCGGTCGCGACCACTACGAGGCCGCCGACGAAGAAGGCGAGGACGGCAGCCGCCACGGCGGTGAAGAAGCCGCCGAGGCCCGAGTACCAGCGGCTGACTACCTGGTAGCCGGAGTCGTTGCCGGCGCCCGCGCCCTCGGTCACGCCGCTGTCTCCTCTTTCTTGCCGCCGAGCATGGCGAGCCCGATCTCCTCTTCGGAGACGTCGGGCCCGTACTCGGCGACGATCTGGCCCTCGTAGATGACGAGGATGCGGTCGGAGAGCGAGAGGATCTCGTCGAGCTCGAACGAGACAAGCAGAATCGCGCGCCCCTCGTCGCGTTCCTCCACCAGTCGGCGATGCACGAACTCGATCGCGCCGACGTCGAGGCCCCGGGTCGGCTGCGCGGCCACGAGCACGCTCGGGTCGCGCGACACCTCGCGAGCGACGATCACCTTCTGCTGATTGCCGCCGGAGAGTGAGACAGCCTTCGTCTCGGGGCCCCCTCCGCGCACGTCGAACTCCTTCAGGAGGGTGCGCGCCCGCGCGATCAACCTCTTCGGGAAGAGCCAGCCGCGCTTCGAGTCTGGCTCCTCGCGGTAGTCGTGCAGCGCGATGTTCTCTGCGAGCGAGAAATCGAGGACGAGACCGCGCAGCTGCCGGTCCTCAGGGATGTGGCCGACGCCCGCGTCGATGCACTCCCGCGGCGACTCCTTCGTGAGGTCGCGCTTGTTCACGGTGATCCGGCCTGCCTTCGAGCGGCGCAAGCCTGTGATCGCGTCGATGAGTTCCGACTGGCCGTTGCCGTCGACGCCGGCGATGCCGACGATCTCGCCCGCGTGCACGTCCAACGAGATGCCGCGGACGGCTTCGAGGCCGCGCTCGTCGTCCACGTACAGCTCGTCCACGGTGAGCAGCGGCGCGCCTGGC
>JAICVP010000309.1 GCA_025935275.1 Thermoleophilia bacterium | reverse complement strand
TTCCAGGCATTTCAGACAGGCAGTCTAGATCCGGAGCCGTGCTCGACGGCGTCCAGGTCGGCGAGCTGCGCGTCGATCCAAGCGGCGATGTCGTGCTCGGCCACGTGGCTCCGGATCCCGTGAAGGCGCCTGCCCCTCTCCTCCTGATCCATCGTCAGCGCCTCGTAGAGGGCGGCCGCCTGCCCGGAGAGGTCGAACGGGTTCACCGTGATCGCCCACTCGCCGAGCTCGTCATGGGCGCCGGTGTTCTCCGAGAGGACGAGCACACCGTCGCGCGCGTTCACGAGCGGAGCCTCCTTGGCGACCAGGTTCATGCCGTCGAAGATCGCGTTCACGAGCAGCACGTCGTACTGCTTGTAGGCGGCGACGGCCTGATGGAAGTTGTCCTCGACGCGGATCTCGAGCGGCAGCCAGCCCTCCGTCCGGAAGCGGTCGTTGACCACCCGCGCCGCGCGCTGGATGGCGCCTAGGTATTCGGCGTACTCCGGGATGTCCTGCCGCGACGGGTCGAGGAGGGCGAGCATGCCGACGCGCCCGCGGAGCTCCGGGTGCTCCTCCAGGAGGAGCTCGTAGGCCTTGAAGCCCCGGACGATGTTCTTGGACGGGTCGGTCCGGTCGACGCGCACGATCAGCTGCTCCACGCGACCGTCCTCGATCGTCGCCTCCTCCTCGCGCACAAGGCTGCTCTCGGCGAGGGCGGCAAACTCGGCGGGATCGACGGAGATGGGGCGGGCGCGCACCTCAACCGTCCGGCCCTCGTACCTGACCCTGCCCGCGCTGAAGTCGCTCTTCGCGTCGAGGATGTCCTCGCAGCAGCGGAGGAAATTCCGGCACCAGCGCTCAGTGTGGAAGCTGACGAGGTCGTTCGCGAGAAGCCCGTCGTGGACCGTCCGGCGAATGCTTTCCGGGAGCACGCGCCAGTAGTCCGGCTGCGGCCAGGGAATGTGGACGAAATGGCTCATGGTCGCCTCGGGCATCCGCTCCCGGACCAGGCGCGGCGCGACGTACAGGTGGTAGTCGTGGAAGAAGACGTCGGCCTCCGGCTCGCGTGCCAGCTCCTCGATGACCGCGTCGGCAAACGCGTGGTTGACCGCCCCGTAGCCCTCCGACCAGGCGAGATGCAGGCCGTTGTCGATGTTCGGGGACTCGACGAGGCCCCAGAGGTAGTGCTGGGCGAACCAGAGAATCGGGTTCGAGACGACGTTGTAGTAGAGGTCGTAGGCCTGCGGGTCGTGCGAGACCAGGCGGAGCCTGTACGGCGCGCCGTCGCCGGCGCGCTCCTCGAGCGGCTCGTTGCCGCCTTCGAGGGCGACGACGTGGTCCTCGGGGCTGATCGCGCTCGCGACCCAAGTCACATCCTGCTGCGTGATGAGGCTTCGAAGCGAGGTCACCAGCCCGCCTCCGCCTCTCCGCGCGCTCCGTTCGCCCCCGGTTTCACGTGAAAACGTGACGGGAGCGCGGTTTGCAACCACGATGAGCTTCCTCCGGCCGGCCATGGCCGACACACTACCCCCGGGTCGGGAAGCTAGACCGTCGTCGAGGCGGTGACGAGCTCGGCCCCGCCGAGATCGTTGCCGTCGAGACGGTTGAAGAGCGCGAGCCAGTCACGGAGGAGCCGCGGCGAGAGGAAGTGACCCCGCACGTACTCCTTCCCGTGAAGCGCCATCTGGCGCGCGGCCGGTGGGTCGTCCAGGATCGACTGGAGCGCCTGCGCACACTCCTCGACGGAGTCGACGAGGTAGCCCGTCTCGCCGTCCTGGATCTGGTCGACGATTCCGCCCGCGCGGCCCGCCACCATTGGCCTCGCCTTCCAGAGCGCTTCGGTGACGGTGAGACCGAAGCCTTCCTTGATGGACTTCTGCACGAGAGCATCCGAATGCACCTGGAACGCATTCACCTCGACCGAGCCGACGTTGTTCAGATTGGAGAGGATGAAGACGTCCGGGTCTCCACCCGCAGCCGCGACGGTCTGGTTGTAGTACTCCCAGCCCTCCGGGTCGTCGTGCGCCATCGAGCCTACGAGCGCGAGTTGCGTGCGCGGATGGTTCTCACGCAGGTTGCGCCACGCCTCGATGACGCCCAGCGGGTCCTTCCAGGGATCGAAGCGCGAGACCTGGGTGACGAGCGGGCGGCTGACGTCGATGCCGAACTGGTCGACGATGTACCTCGCGTCCTCGGGCGAAAGCGCCATGTTCTTCGGCGTGAGGGGATCGATGGCGGGCGGCCAGATGTAGGCGGGCGGGAGTCCGTCGTGGCGCGGCACGTACTCCTCGCGATGAAAGACCATCGAGTCGTAGGAGTGCAGCCAGGGCACCAGGAAGTCGAGGACGTCGTCGTTCGGCGTCGAGAGATCGATGTGGCAGCGCCAGATCCAGTGGCGACCGCAGGCGCGCGCGTGCTCGATCACGCCGGCGGGCTGCGGATCGTGGACGATCACGTAGTCGAAGGA
>JAICVP010000115.1 GCA_025935275.1 Thermoleophilia bacterium | reverse complement strand
CGGCTGGCGCGTGGGGTGGGTCGCGGGCCCGGCGGACACGGTCACCGACGCGGGCTGGGCGCACGTGTACAACACCACGATGCCCGTGGCGATCTCACGCTTCGCGGCCACCGCCGTCCTGCGTGGAGACCAGGGCCACGTGGCCGAGTGTGTCGCCGAGCTCGAGCGTCGCCGCGACACGATGCTCTCCGGCCTCCCCGGCTGGCCGCTGGTGAGCCCGGCAGGAGGCTGGTCGCTCCTCCTCGACGTCGCTTCCCTGGGCTTCGAGCCCGCAGAGGCCTCCCGCATCCTCCTCGAGGAGGCGCAGATCGCCGCCACGGCAATGACCGGCTGGGGCGACGAGATCGCCGCCCGCTACGTCCGCTTCGTCTTCAGCGCCGAGCCGGTCGAGCGGCTCGAGACCATCCCCGACCGTGTGGCCGGGACGAAGCTCGCGGAGGCCGTTGCAAGTCGAGTCTGAAGCCAAGGCGCTCGTCGCTGAGATCGCCCGCGGCGGCCTGGCCGAGCTGCACACACACCTGGGCGGCTCGGTCGACCCCGCGGTCATGTGGTCGCTCGCGCACGAGCAGGGGATCGCGCTGCCGGTCAAGGACTACTGGGACTTCGTCGAGCTCGTCACGGTCGACCCGCGAGGCGTCGAGGGCCTCCCCGAGCTCGACCAGATCTACAAGTGGACGGAGCTGATCCAGTCGAGCCCGCTCGCGGTCGAGCGCTCGGTGCATGGCGCGATCGGCGGCGCCTACATCTCCCAGAACATCACGACGTTCGAGCTCCGCTTCAACCCGATGAAGCGAAACCGCGGCGGCGAGCGCGACCTCGACCACATCATCATGGCCGCGGTGCGCGGGCTCGACCGCGCCCGGCTCGAGTACCCCCGCGTGCGCGCCGGCCTCATCCTGATGATGGACCGGACGTTCACGCACGAGCAGAACGAGGTCATCGTCGAGAAGGCGATTCGCTATGCGCCGCGCGGGGTCGTCGGCATCGACATCGCCGGCCCGCGCCCCAACGGCGGCCGCTATCCCTACCGCGACCTCGCGCCGCTCGTCGAGACCGCACGCTCGGCCGGCCTCGGCGTGACCATCCACGTCGGCGAGGAAGGCGGGGCGCACGGGATCGAGGAGGTCGGCGAGGTCGTCGAAACTCTCCGCCCCGCCCGCGTCGGCCACGGCATCCTCGCCGCTCAGGACGAGGGGATCATGCGCGCTCTCGTCGAGGCCGGGACCGTCCTCGAGATCTGCCCCACGTCCAACTTGCTCACGCGCGCGCTCGCCGACGAAGACGCCCTCCGGGACACGATCAGGACCTTCGCCGACCGCGGCGTCGCCTTCACGATCGCCACGGACGGGCCCGAGATGATGCGGACCCACCTGCGCGACGAGCTCGAGCTGCTGCTGAGCGCGGGTGCCCTGTCGGAGGCAGATCTTGGCGCGGTGAACGCTCGCGGGCACGACGCGTCTTTCATACACCCAAAGGCGTAGCGGCGAAAGATCGCCCCGCCGACCGATTGCGCGGCCGCACGAACGGCGACAACATGCGCGCCGATGATCACTCTCGGCGAAGACATCCGCTTCACTCCACGGCAACGGCAGGTCATCCAATTGATCGCTGAGGGTTGCTCGAACGTCGAGATCGCTGAGCGGCTCGGCGTTTCGCCTCGGACGGCGAAGGCGCACTCGGACATCCTGCGTTCGAAGCTGCGGGTCAGCCGACGGCGGCAGATTCCGCTCGCCTTCCGAGACGCGACTGGCGAGAACCCTCTGGAAGGCCTCGAGCCGGCGGCAGGCCTGCGCGACGACTCCCGCACGCCCGACTGACCACTCGGGGGATAACGGCCCGACGCCCGCGGCCCGCCGTGGGCGTCGGTCTGCCGCGGCTTGGAAGCTCGCGGCAAACCGCGCTAACCTCGTGAGCCGCCGGCGTGGAGCCGCGGCCGCGATGGAAGCGCTCCGGGAGTCGTATCCACCCCTCTTCCGCCGCCACGCCCGGCGGCCCCGTCTCACGCGCATTCTCGACGCGAACACCGCGCAGACGATTCTCATGACCGCCCCTGCCGGCTACGGGAAGACCACGCTCGCGGCCGAATGGGTCCAGGGACGGGACGACGTGGTCTGGTACCGAGCCACGTCGGGCTCTGCCGACGTGGCCGCCTTCTCGGCGGGAATCGCAGACGTGATGGCGCCGCTCGTCCCAGGCGTCGGAGATCGACTCAGGCAGCGTCTCCGGGTGGCTGACACACCGGAGCGGCTTGCCAGACCGCTCGCCGAGATCCTGTCGGAAGACCTCGAGGCCTGGCCACCGGACACCCTCCTGATCATCGACGACTACCACCTGGTCGTGGACTCCGCGCCCGTCGAGGAGTTCATGGATTGGCTCCTCATGCTGACGCCCGCGCTGCAGGTGCTCGTGACCGCCCGGAGGCGGCCGAAATGGGCTTCGGCCCGCCGGATTCTCTACGGCGAAATCACCGAGATCGACCGCGACCAGCTCGCGATGACGACCGAGGAAGCCGCCCTCGTCCTGGACGGGCGGTCGACCGAAGAGGTGCAGGCCCTGGTTCAGCAGGCGGAGGGCTGGCCCGCACTCATCGGGCTCGCTGCCCTCTCGGCGACACACGACCTGCCGAGGGAACGGGTCTCGGAGGCGCTCTATCGCTATTTCGCGGAGGAAGTCGTGCGAGGTGTGACGCACGAAGAAGCCGACTTCATGCTACGAGCATCCGTTCCAGCGCACCTGGACGAACGCACTGCGCGAACCGTGCTTGGGGTTGAGGATAGTCCCGAACTGATCGGCAGTCTCGTTGCAGAAGGGCTTCTTCAGCCG
This sequence comes from Thermoleophilia bacterium, assembly GCA_025935275.1. Lineage (GTDB taxonomy): Bacteria > Actinomycetota > Thermoleophilia > Gaiellales > Gaiellaceae > DATEOR01. The sequence continues at coordinate 3,931 of JAICVP010000115.1, read as the reverse complement.
GCCGGTTCCACGTACCTAGAGTTCCATCCGCTCCTCAGATCATTTCTTCGGCAGAGGCTAAAGGCCGAGGAGCCGCAAGCATGGCTGCGGCTATGTGAAGCCTCGATTTCGGATTCACGCAAGCACGGAAACTGGGAGGACGCGTTCGAAATCGCCGCTTACTCGGGCAGCTTTGCAGAAGCGACGGAGATCGTTGAAGAAGCTGCGCCCGAACTGCTCGCCGACGGGCGCGTCGAGACTCTTGAGCGTTGGTTGGAGGAATGCGGCGCAACCGGTAGTGAGCACCCGGGCGCGCTACTAGTCCGGGCTGAGCTGCTGTCGCGTCAAGGCGAGCTAGGACAAGCAGCAACCCTGGCCGAGTCGGTAGCCACAACGTTGGCCCCTAGTCATAGGCTCGCGTCGCGCGCCAACCACATAGCCGGGCAAGCCCATTATCTCCGCTCCCAAAGTGACCTTGCCGCGTCGTTTTATGCCAAGGCGCTCGAGGCGGCCCGCAGTGATCTCGACCGAAAGAGCGCGCTGTGGGGCGCCTTCTTGGCCCACGTGGACCTCGATATCGAGTCGAGCACGGTGCTCCTCGGCGAACTCGAGAACATCGCAGCAGACGATCTAAACACTCGCCTTCGTGTGACTGTTGCTCGCCAGACGGTCGCATTGGCACAAGGCTCGTTGACCGGGGTGTGGGCGGCTGCGCGGGCACTCGTACCTCTTGCTCGACACGCGACGGACCCACTGGTTCGGAGCAACTTTCTCGCTCAAAGTTCGTACGTCGCAACTGCGCGATCAGACTATGAAGCCGCGTTGGAGCTTGTCGATGACGCGCTTGAGCTAAGCCGGACCCTCCACCACGACTTCGCGACTGGCTGTTGCCTCGCATATCGGGCTGCGGCAAAGGTTGGCATCCGGCGATTCGCCTCGGCAAGCACTGACCTCACCGACCTGACGCAAATAACTGTCTACCGCGAGGATCCATATCTTCAGACCCAACGCGCCCTGACCGACGCCCGTCTATCGATCGCGCAAAAGGACTTGGCTCGAGCGCGCGCCAGGCTAGAGGAGCCCTCTCGCGGAAAACCCAGCCCAGCCACGTACGGCGAACGCATCGCACTGTTGGCATTGATCCTCTCGGCATCCGGGGAGAATCGGGACGCGCTGCGTCATGCCGACGAAGCGCGGAGTATCACGACGTCGACAGAGGCACATTTTCTCTGTGAGTTCAGCGAGTTGATCGCTACCTTCGGCTCGGGCCTCGACTCAGCCCGCGTTCATCAAGTCGTCATCGATGCGTTCGCAGCTGATTACACCGACTCATTCGTTGTCGCATACAGAGCCTTTCCCCGTCTTTTGGACGCCATCAGAGAGGACCGTCATTTTGTCGACCTCGTATCTCCAGTCCTGGAGAACGCGCGCGACAGCAAGATTGCTCAGCAAGCTGGCCTAAAGCTCAAGCCGCCACAAGGCCAAGGCGCGAGGTTCGAATCTTTGACTAAGCGAGAGGAGGAAGTGCTAGAGCTTCTGGCACTTGGGCTCTCCAACGCGGAGATCGGCCAGCGACTCTTCATTGCCCAGAGCACGGTGAAAGTGCACGTCCGCCACATCCTCGAGAAGCTTGGTGCAAAGAACCGCGTCCAGGCGGCACTGTTCGCGAAGCGGGACGCCTAGTTCAACCCACGACCGCCGCGACCTGGGAGCTCCACCCCGTCTCGGACTCAAAATCGTCGCGGTCGCCAGAAAGATAGGTCTCGTCTGCGGTTGCGAGAATGGCTTCAAACGCGGCCACCACCGTTGTATCGAACTGCGTACCCACGGCCTGCGCCAAACGCATTCGGGCCACTCGGCTGGGCATGGCATCCCGATAAGGTCGGCCAGAAGTCATTGCATCGTACGCATCTGCCACCGCGATGATCCGCGAGATCAGAGGCACCTTTTCAATTGTGAGCCCGTCCGGATAACCATTCCCGTCCACGCGCTCGTGGTGATGGCGAACGATGCGCGCGATTTCGGCATAGCCATCCACGTTCGCGAGGATCCTTTCCCCGATAGTCGAGTGCTCCTCCATGATTCGACGCTCTTCGAGGGTCAGGGGTCCGGGTTTCTCGAGAAGACCGGCGGGGAGGCCGACCTTACCGATGTCATGCACGAGACCGGCCAGGTGTGCGATGTGCTGCTGCTCCTCCGAAAGCCCAAGCCTCGCAGCGATGTCTCGCGCGTAAACCGCAACACATGCTGAATGGCCCGCGGTGTACTGATCACGAGCATCAAGAGCGGCCACCAAGGCGGTCGCGAAGGATAATCCAGCACCTTCCAACCGATCGTTGGCGGCTGCAAGGTCGTCGGCGAGGCGACGCTGTTCCTGGTAGAGAACAAACAGTCTCTGTGCGGCGATCGCAGGGACGAAGAAGAAGATCAGTGTCCACGGCGAGAGCTCTGAATACGCGTAGGCAAGTACCGCGATGATCGGGGCGTAGAGGGAAACGGTGCCGAATGCGACACGGGCGGCCGAGTGGGTCACATCAGGAAGAGGCTTGCCTCTTACGACCGCGGTGAGCACCGCAAGACAAAGGTCGGCGGTAGCCTCGACCAGCGCAACGGCAACAACTCCCACCAATAGGCGCATGAACGAAGCGTCATCCGGGATGAAAGCGACCGCGACGATGCCCGCGAGGCCACCGACAATCGATCGCGAAGCAGTCCAGATCACCCAGCGTGTGAATGGCCGGCCGAAGTCCGCGAGCATTGCGAACGCGCCGACCACCATCGCGGCGAACGGCCCATACACCACGGCCGCAAACAGAAGTGGCAGAACGGAAACCGATACCTGGGTGCTTGGCGAAATGAAGACGCTTTGCCGCTCAGCCACCAACGCGATAACGCAAAGAGCGGCCAGCGCGAGCGGGCTTCCTTGAAGGGTTGAATCGGCGTCGATAAGCACCAAGACCATGAGCCCTGCTAGTGCAACCAGCGTGCCAGCGAAAAACTTCGTCGCGCGAGAGACGTGATCAGGCGTACATGACGCGGCTGAGGCAAGAATGGTCAATTCTCTTGAAACTCCCCCAAAAGGGGTATAAGCTCTCGACGCCGTTTATCCCCCATGTCGGAGGGCGTCGATGCTTCGCTGGAGAGTGGCGTTCGCAGGAATCGTGGCAACACTGGCCTCCCTAGCGTCCATTGCTGGCGCTACCAAGGTCTGGTAAGCCCGCTTAGTCTGAGTTTTTCCACAACGGCCAGCATCCCTCGCTAGAGGGATCCTGAGTCTAGGTTGTGGATTGCGTGGAAAACCTGATCGCTAGGCGATCAGGCCACGCCTGAAACCGATGGCCACTGCGTGCGCGCGGCTGCGCGCTTGCAACTTGGCCAAAAGGTGGCGCACATGCGACTTCACCGTCTCCTCGGAGAGGTAGAGACGCACGCCGATCTCGCGGTTCACGAGACCGTCCGAGATGAGCTGCAGAACCTCGATCTCGCGCATGGTCGGCTCCTGCTCGAGCTCCCGCAGCGGGGGCGTGAACGGGATGACCTCAGCATCCTGCTCCTGGGTGGACCGGCGGGCGGCCGCCTCGTCGAAGCGGCGTGCGTGGTCCAGGTATCGAGACAGGATGTCTTTGCGCTCGGCAGCGTCCATCGTGAAGCCAAAAATCGGCACGCTCATCCCGTTTCCTTACCCTCGTTCGAGGGAGTAAGGTTTCGCGGCCGGTCTCAGCAAATCTACGTATTTCTGAGGAAAACGCGCCGAGACACGCTGCGGATAACCCTGTGGAGAAGGCGCGCCCTCACGCCTGGGCTAGCAACTTCGCGACGACCTCAAGATCTGCGACGAAGTCGACCATCGCAGCATTTCGCTCCTCATCGGTGCGCTGGCGCAAGATCGACGAGGGATGCACCGTCGCGAGGACGTACGGCGCCAGGTCGGAGTCGACAGGCCGGCCTCGGT
>JAICVP010000375.1 GCA_025935275.1 Thermoleophilia bacterium | reverse complement strand
TCGTCCTCCCGAATCAGCTCCAAAGCCTGCTCCAGCGACAGCGGCCGCGGGGGGATCAGGCGCACCAGCTCGTCGGCGGTCGAGGAGCGCATGTTCGTCAGCTTCTTCTCCTTGGTCGCGTTGACGTCGAGATCCTCGGCGCGCGCGTTCTCGCCGACGACCATGCCCTCGTAGACCTCGGCGCCCGGGCCGACGAAGAGCTGCCCGCGCTCCTGCAGGTTCAGGAGCGCGAACGACGTCGCCAGGCCGCGGCGGTCGGCGACGAGGCTCCCCGTCGGGCGCGTCCGCATCTCCCCGTGCCACGGCTCGTAGCCGTCGAAGACGTGGTGGAGGATGCCCGTGCCGCGCGTCTCGGTGAGGAACTCGGTGCGAAAGCCGATCAGCCCGCGCGCGGGCACGAGGTACTCCATCCGCACCCAGCCGGTGCCGTGGTTGACCATCTGCTCGAGCCGGCCCTTGCGCAGGGCGAGGAGCTGCGTGATCACGCCGACGTAGTCCTCCGGCACGTCGATGGCGAGGCGCTCGACCGGCTCGTGCCGCTTGCCGTCGATCTCGCGCGTGACGACCTGCGGCTTCCCGACGGTCAGCTCGAAGCCCTCGCGGCGCATGATCTCGACGAGCACCGCCAGCTGGAGCTCGCCGCGGCCCTGCACCTCCCAGACCTCCGGCCGCTCGGTCGGCAGCACGCGGAGCGAGACGTTGCCGACGAGCTCCTGGTCGAGCCGCGCCTTGACCATGCTCGCGGTCAGCTTGTCGCCGTCGCGGCCGGAGAGGGGAGAGGTGTTGATCCCGATCGTCATCGCGAGGCTCGGCTCGTCGACGCCGATGACGGGGAGGGGGCGCGGGTCGTCCGGGTCGGCGAGGGTCTCGCCGATCGTCACCTCGGGAATGCCGGCGACGGCGATCAGCTCGCCGGGGCCCGCCTCGTCGGCCGAGACGCGGTCGAGCGCCTCGCTGACGTAGAGCTCCGTGACCTTGGCGCGCTCGATGCTCCCGTCGGCGCGGCACCAGGCGATCTGCTGGCCCTGCCTGATCGCCCCCTCGAAGACGCGGCAGAGCGCGAGGCGGCCGAGGTAGGGCGAGGCGTCCAGGTTGGTGACCAAAGCCTGCAGCGGATGACCCTCGGTGTAGGACGGCGCCGGGATGTGCGCGGCCAGCACTTCGAAGAGCGGCTCGAGATCGGGCGCGAGCTCGTCCGGGGCGAGGCCCGCCTGGCCGGCCCGCGAGTTCGCGTAGACGATCGGGAACTCGATCTGGCTCTCGTCGGCGTCGAGGTCGAGGAAGAGCGCGTAGACCTCGTCCACGACCTCGGCGATCCGCGCGTCGGGCCGGTCGACCTTGTTCACGACGAGGATCACGGGCAGGCGCGCCTCGAGCGCCTTGCGCAGGACGAAGCGCGTCTGCGGGAGCGGCCCCTCGCTCGCGTCGACGAGGAGGAGGACGCCGTCCACCATGGTCAGGCCGCGCTCGACCTCGCCGCCGAAGTCCGCGTGGCCCGGCGTGTCGACGATGTTGATCTTGAGCCCGCCGTGGCGCACGGCCGTGTTCTTGGCGAGGATCGTGATGCCCTTCTCGCGCTCGAGGTCCATCGAATCGAGCACGCGCT
>JAICVP010000184.1 GCA_025935275.1 Thermoleophilia bacterium | reverse complement strand
GGGAATGGAAAAGATGTTCTCGATGATGAACGAGCCGGTCACCATCGCCCCGAACATCGGGCCGGCGACGGTGATGAGCGGCAGCAACGAGTTCTTGAGCGCGTGCACACCGACGACGCGCCGCCGCGGCAGGCCCTTGGCACGCGCCATGCGGATGTAGTCCGACTCCAGGGTCTCGAGCAGTGTTCCGCGCAGAAGTCGGGCAAAGTACGCCATCGGCACCAGGCTCAGGGTGAGGGTCGGCAGCACCTTGTTCTGCCAGCCGTCGTCCCAGCCCGAGGTCGGGAGCAGGGCGAGCTTCACCGACACGTAGTAGATGAGGAGCGTCGCCACGAGGAAGCTGGGCAGCGAGATCCCGAGGCCGGTGAGGACACGAACGGCGTAGTCGAAGACGGATCCGGGGCGCAGGGCGGCCAGGACGCCGACCGGGATGCCAACGAGGATCGCCCACGCGAACGCGAGCAGCACGAGTTGCACGGAGCGCGGTGCCATCTGTCTGATGATGTCCGTGACGCGCATGTACCGGAAGGACAGCGACGGCCCGAAATCGAGCGTCACGACCCCCTTCAGGTAGTTCCCGTATTGCTGGTACCAGGGCAAGTCGAGGCCGTATTTCTCACGCTGGTTGTGGCGGATCGCCGGCGGCTGGTAGTCGCCGTACTTCACCCACCCCGCATTCGAGAGTCCCAGGAGCGGCCCGTGCCTGAAAGGGTCGCCGCCGATCGAGCGCATCATGAAGAACACGATCGTGAGGACGACCCAGAGAATGGGGATGGTCCAGAGCAAGCGACGCAGGATGAAGCCGGCCACAGCCTGAGCTTGCACGAGCCATGAGCATCACGGCCACTTCAATTACTTGCCGCGAGCATAAGCGGCTCTTACGCTTCGCCGACCAGGCGTGAGCCGCGCGACGAAAGTCCTCTCATTCCCAAAGACGCATCCTCGTGCGCAGCGCGGAGGGAGACCCGGAAGCAGGCTCAGCTGCGCTCGATGAGCTCGACTCTGTAGCCGTCCGGATCGGCGACGAAGCAGAGTCGGGAGCCGCCCTCGCGCACCGTGTAGGGCGGGCGCTCGGGCTCGATCCCTTGTCCGGCCAGGTCGGCGAGAGTCCCGTCGAGATCGTCGACCGTCAAGGCGATGTGCCCGTACCCCGTGCCGAGCTCGTACGACTCGACGCCGAAGTTGTAGGTCAGCTCGAGCCGGTCGTCGTCTCCGGGGAGGCCCATGAAGATGTTCACCGCCTCGTCGCGAATCGGCAGCTCGCGGCGCTTTTCGAAGCCGAGCGCTTCGTAGAACGCGACCGAGCGCTCGGGGTCGGTGATCCGGTAGCAGGTATGGATCAGCTCCATGGCGCGAGACTAGCGCACGAGCCACCTTGGGCCGGCCCTCGCGAGGATTGAAAGCTCACTACACCTGCGCTATCTCGCCACGGCCATGGCAGCGCCTATAGGGAATGCGCCGGCCCGCCGGGCGGGGGGGCGGCCGAGGGTGCTCGGACCCAGCCCAAGGCGACACCGGCGCACAGACGCCATTCCGAATGAACCGCAGGGCCTCGCGGTCACAGGCCGCTAGCCCGGGCTAGGCGCGTGGGGTCGCCGGGGCGGGATCGTCTCGGCGGCCCCGCACGACCTTGAAGATCCCGGACCCGATCGCCACGCCCGCGAGGATGAGCACGAGCCCGAGCGCGGAGTTCAGGTGGATCTGCTCGTCGAGGATGGTGACGCCGTAGAACAGCGCCATCGGCGGCAGGAGGTACGTGACGAGTGAGGTACGCGAGGAGCCGTACGTGTTCAGCATCCGGTAGAGGATGAGCGTGGCGAAGGAGGTGCCGATGAGGCCGAGCGCCGCGACCGACGCGAGCGCCTTCCAGCCCGGCATCTGGTCGGGGAACTGGAAGAGCGAGACCGGGAGCAAGAGGATCATCCCCCAGAAGGTCGTCGTGGTCGCAATGACGAGCGGCTCCGTGTCGCCGAACCGCGCCGGCGCGTAGAGGTTCGCGCAGGCGTAGGAAAGCGAGGCGAGCACGACGGCGAGCGTCCCGGCGATCGCCCACCAGCCGCCCTCGGGGTTCAGGCCCGTGAGCACGCCGACTCCGAGGAGCCCGAGGAGGATGCCGAACATCCGCATGCCGGTCACGCGCTCGCTGGGGCGGAAACGGATGGCGAGGAGCGCGACGAAGATCGGCACCGTCGAGTTCGCGATCGCGGCGACGCCCGAGTCGATGTGCTTCTCGCCCCAGGCGATGAGCGTGAAGGGGATCGCCATGTTGATCAGGCCGAGCAGCGCGCCGCCGCGGCCGGTCTCGCGGATCTCCGCCACGGCTTCCCGAAAGCCCGACGCGACGGCGAGGATTGGAAACAGCGCCGCGAAGGCGAGGATGAGCCGCAGGCACATCATCGGCGCGGGCTCGAGGTCTTCCACCGCGACCTTGATGAAGAGGTAGGAGGCCCCCCAGGAGGCGGCCAGGATTCCGAGCATCACGACATAGCCGCGCACGTCTGAAACCTAACGACGAAAGAGCTCCTCGCCTTCCGCTCGACTCGATATGGTTGGGCAGGCCTCTTGAGCTCCGTCGCTCACCGCCCGTTGCATCGCGCGCTCGGCCTCACGGACGGGGAGTTCGACCGTATCGAGACACTGCTCGGGCGCCGGCCGAACGACTTCGAGCTGGCGGTCTTCTCGCTTCTCTGGTCCGAGCACTGCGGCTACAAGCACTCCGCACTCCTCCTCAAGCGCTTCCCGACCAAGGGCGCGGGAGTCCTGCAGGGGCCCGGCGAGAACGCGGGCGTCGTCGACCTCGGCGATGGCGAGGCGGTCGCCTTCAAGGTCGAGAGCCACAACCATCCGTCCGCCGTCGAGCCCTTCCAGGGCGCGGCCACGGGAGTCGGCGGGATCCTCCGCGATATCGTCGCCATGGGCGCCCGCCCCATCGCTCTCCTGGACGGCCTGCGGTTCGGGAAGGCCGGCTTCGAATTCGGCCGCGCCGTCGGCGGCATCGGCCACTACGGGAACTGCGTCGGGGTGCCCACCGTCGGCGGCGACACGGTCTTCGACGACGCCTACGCCTCCAACCCTCTCGTCAACGCCATGTGCGTCGGCCTCGTCCCCACCGACCGGCTGACGCGCGCCGAGGCGGGGGGAGCCGGCAACCACGTGCTCCTCTACGGCGCGACGACCGGGCGCGACGGGATCGGCGGCGCCAGCGTGCTCGCGAGCCAGGAGCTCTCGGACGAAGACGAGGACAAGCGCCCCTCCGTCCAGGTCGGCGACCCCTTCACCGGCAAGAAGCTCATCGAGGCGAGTCTCGCGCTCGTCGAAGGCGGGCTCGTCCAGTCGCTGCAGGACCTCGGCGCGGCCGGGCTGGCCTCGTCGCTCTCCGAGATGGCGCGGGGCGGGGTCGGCCTCGACGTCCACCTCGACCGCGTGCCGCTGCGCGAGACCGACATGGAGCCCGTCGAGATCATGATCTCGGAGAGCCAGGAGCGAATGGTGTGCGTCACCGACCAGCCGGGTGCCGTGGCCGCGGTGTGCGCCCGCTGGGAGCTCGAATGCGCGGACATCGGCGTCGTCACCGCCTCGGGAGCCCTCCGCATGTTCTGGGACGACGAGGTCGTCGGCGAGATCCCTGCCGAGCTCCTCACCGAGGAGACGCCGCGCTACCGCGTCGCCACGAGGGCACGCACCCTGGAGGCGCCGATCGCGCACCGGCCGATCAAGCCGGAGCCCGCCGAGCTCCTCGACCTTCTGCGCACGCCGAGCATGAAGAGCCGAGTCTCGGTCTACCGACGCTACGACCACCTGGTCGGCTCGCGCACCGTTCGCCGGCCCGGGCTCGACGCAGCGGTGCTGCGGCTGCGCCCCTCGCATCGCGGCCTGGCGGTCTCCCTGGACGGATCCGGCCGGATCGCAGCGCTCGACCCGCAAACGGGCGGCATGCAGGCCGTCTTCGAGGCTGCCCGCAACGTGGCGTGCGCCGGTGGAAGGCCGCTCGCGTTCACCGACTGCCTCAACTTCGGGAACCCGGAGAAGCCCGAGGTCGCCTGGGAGCTGACGGAGGCGATCGAGGGCATGTCGCTCGCCTGTGAGGCGCTCGGCCTCCCCGTCGTTTCGGGCAACGTCTCGCTCTACAACGAGACCGACGGCGTCGCGATCCACCCCACGCCGGTCGTCGGCTGCGTCGGGCTGGTCCAAGACGTCCGGCTCGTCCCGGCCGGCTGGCAGGACGGCGACGCGATCTACGTGGTCGGCGCTCCCGAGCTCGCGCTCGACGGCTCGGAGTACCAGGCGCGCTTCCTCGGTGGCTCAGCCGGACGGCCTCCTCGCCCGCACCTCGGCGCCGAAGCGGCGCTCGTGCGCTTCCTCTGGCGCGCCGCGCCGACGCTCACCGCCTCCCACGACGTCTCCGAGGGAGGCCTCGCGGTGGCGCTCGCCGAGCTCGCGCTCTGGTCGCGGCTGGGCGCACGGGTCGAGCTGGACGACGATGCCGTCGTCTGGTTCGG